>DASZML010000068.1:0-2761 GCA_035551875.1 Rhizomicrobium sp. | reverse complement strand
TGCACGGAAATGATCAGCGGCCAGTCGTGATGGGTTTCCTGCATCGCGTCTTCACGCGTGACGCATCCGGCAAGAATAATGGGTGCGACCAGGCACAGCGCCAGAAGCGCGATGCGCTTAAGTCTTTCCGGGTTCTTCAGTGTTGCGCGCATTTTGCGGCAATCCCTCGATCATCGGCACGAACATCACGGGAAGCAGCGCTTCTCGCTTTATCCCTGCGTCACTTTTGACGATCTTGGTTAAGGATTGGAAAATGCCGCGGGCCGCCGTGACGTCTTCGCCCACCGGCGCGACCAGGATTCCATTGGGTTTTAACTGGTCGATAAGGATTTGCGGCACCTCGGGAACTGCGGCGCTGAGAAGAATTTTGTCGAATGGCGCCGCTTCCGGCCAGCCCCGCAATCCGTCGGCATGGCGCGTCACGATATTGGTGAGACCGGTCTGTTTGAAGCGTTGCTCGGCTTGGCCCAGCAGCGGCTTGTGGCGCTCGATCGTGTAGACCATGCGGCACAGCGGCGAGAGGATCGCGGCCTGATAACCAGAACCGGTACCGAGTTCGAGAATACGATCTTTCGGATCGGGTTCGAGCGCTTGGGTTGCGAACGCGACGACGAAAGGCTGGCTGATGGTCTGGCCGCACGCGATGGGCAGCGCGCTGTTCTCATACGCCGACGTTTCGAACGCGCGCTCGACGAACACTTCGCGGGGGATTTTCGCGAACGCCTCCAGCACGCGCTCGTTCGTGATGTTTTGCTTGCGCAGTTCCGCAACGAGACTAGCTGCGCGCGGATCGCTCACTTAAACGATGCCCGCATCTTCTCCAGCACCTTGAATTCCGTGAGATTCAGATGCAGAGGCGTGATGGAGATTTTGCGCGCGTAGATCGCGGCGAGATCAGTGCCTTCGCGTGGATCGCTGCGCACGCGCTTGAAACCGATCCAGAAATAGGGATTGCCGCGCATGTCGGTGCGCTTGTCCATCACCGCCGTTTGCATGTCGCGCTTGCCTTGCTCGGTCAGCACGACGCCGCCGATCTTTTCCGGCGCGCAATCGGGAAAGTTGATGTTGATCAGCGTTTCTTCCGGCCAGCCAATATCGAGCAAGCGGCCTATGACATCCGGACCATGTGTTTCTGCACAGTCCCAATGCAGCGGATCGCCGGTCTCGAAGCCGTAAGCCTGGCTAAGCGCAATCGACGGAATGCCGAGTGCCGTTCCTTCCATCGCGCCCGCGATGGTGCCGGAGTACGTGACGTCATCGGCGATGTTGGAGCCGCGATTGACGCCGGAGAGAATAAGCGTCGGCTTCTTGTCCGCCATGATCTGCGCCACGCCCATCATCACGCAATCGGTCGGCGTGCCGGAAAGCGCAAAACGCTTCGGCTCGATCTCGCGCAAGCGCAGCGGCAGCGTGAGTGTCAGCGAATGCGATGCGCCGGATTGCTCGGTCTCCGGCGCGACGACCCACACGTCGTCGGATAGCCAACGCGCAATCTTCTCGGCGACGGCGAGCCCCGGCGCATGAATGCCATCATCGTTGGTGACGAGGATTCGGTGTTTCGCCGTCATCCCACCCTTCCCTTGAGGGAGGGTCGATAAAATTCGAGCAGCGAGCAAAGCAAGCGCGCAGAATTTTTCGGGGAGGGGCCATTGCGCCAACGAGCGAGTTTAACCCCTCCCCGAAACGCTTCGCGTTTCGACCCTCCCCCAAGGGGAGGGTGGGAATGTGGAGTAATCACGTTGCAACCTTCTCGATCTTTGTCATGCCGCCCATATACGGGACCAACACGTCAGGAACGCGAATGCTGCCGTCGGGCTCCTGATAGTTTTCCATGATGGCGATGAGTGTGCGGCCGACCGCGAGGCCGGAGCCGTTCAGCGTATGGACGAAGCCTTTGCTCTTGCCATCGGCGCCGCGATAGCGCGCGTTCATGCGGCGGCCCTGGAAATCGCCGCAGTTGGAGCAAGACGAAATCTCGCGGAAGCGGCCCTGGCCCGGCAGCCACACTTCGATGTCGTACGTCTTGCGCGCGGAGAAACCCATGTCGCCGGTGCACAGCGCGACGACGCGATGATGCAGACCGAGGCGCTTCAACACCTCCTGCGCACAATCGGTCATGCGCTCATGCTCGGCATTGGATTGTTCCGGTGTGGTGATTGAGACCAGTTCGACTTTCGAGAACTGGTGCATGCGGATCATCCCGCGCGTGTCTTTGCCCGCCGCACCCGCTTCCGCGCGGAAACATGGCGTGTGTGCGGTGAAACGCATCGGGAGCGCGGCTTCGTCAACAATCTCGTTGTTGACGTAGTTTGTCAGCGAGACTTCAGAGGTCGGGATTAGCCAACGATTTGGGCCCATAAACTGAGGGCTGGCTGCATCTAGTATTGCGACAAGATCATCTTCGTCGAGCTTAACGCGCGAAACATGATCAACAATACCATCCAAAAACCTTCGCATCGCATTCGGGCCGAAGGTTAAACGCATATTTTGTGTGTCGGCTTGATTCTGCAGATTGGGAGCGAAAGAGCTCAGCAATTGCGTCCCCAAAAACAAATCATTTTCAAATTTAGGAAGTTGACCCGTTCCGTATACGGCCTCATCTCGTACTAACAATGGCGGATTGACCTCCGTGTACCCAAACGTATCGGTGTGCAGATCGAGCATGAACGCCGCGAGAGCGCGTTCGAGACGCGCCAGTCCGCGCGTCAGATATACAAACCGCGCACCGGACACCTTTGCCGCGCGCTCGAAATCCATCATG
>DASZML010000067.1:0-18595 GCA_035551875.1 Rhizomicrobium sp. | reverse complement strand
ACATGACGCCGAGCGCGTTCTGCGAACTGGCGTCGCCCTTTTCAGCGGCCATTTGAACGAGCAACACCGTCTCGCCATTTGTAAGGTGGCCATCGGGCGCCTGGCCGACAGAGCCTTGGAAACGTGCGATGGCGCGAACGTCGAGCAATCCCGGGCGCGCGACGACACGTCCGGCCGGGGTTGGGCTCCACCCCAAGAACCACAATGCCTGTCCAGCGGCGCCTGCCGGTAACCCAGCCGATACAATCGACAATGCATGTTGCCGGTCGAGGCTGATGTAGCACTCATCCGTGTTCGGCACGCCGCTGTCGGAATCGCCGAGCGGATAGAACTCGAATGGCGGCGACCAGTAATGCGCCTTGTCGATCGCTTCTTGTGCAATGCGCGGTCCAAGCCAGCGTGACCCGCGCACGGCCGGATCGAGCGTGCGCAGATATTCGCTTGCCAGCGGATGGCCCATGTTGGCGGCGATGTGGAAATACATCAGCGCTTCGCCATCATTCGGAATGATCACAGAGTTGGATGGGATGCCCATCATGCGGCGGGCATTGGCCGCGTCGCCGTGATCGAATTCGCCATAGGCGCTATTCCGGAACGAATGTTCGGACCGCCACCAGTCGCGCATGCCGTTGTAAGTGGATTCGCTATCCAGCGGGTATTGGTTCTCATTGAACGGCGCGTCGTAGCCACCGCCGCGACGCCGCTGCTGATAGGGCTCGTTGCCGTAAGACGTGGAATGAATTTGCCCTAGCCGGACATAACCCTCGGCACCTCGGCATGACAGAATATAGATGATGCGATTGCGAGCCTCCTCGCGCTGCTGCGCGGTGAGGAGCAGCATCATCTTTTCTTGACCCGCCAGCGCGCGGTGAAAATCGTTGGCGATGATGCGTCGCGCAAAGCGATCGCCGATGTCTTCATTGATGTGCGGACTGATCGTCGCGAGGTAGTACCAGACGTAGGATTCGATCGGATCGTAGAACTTGTTGTTGCCGCTCTCGTCGCCATAGACGTCGCCGAGTTTTATCTCGGAGAGGAAATCGTCGTCCTGCCATCCCGACTTGCGCCAGATGCGGATGCCGGCTTGCGGCGTGATCTTCGTCCATGCGATCGCGCCATCGGTATAATCGGCGCGTGCGGGAATGTCGGCGAGACATCCAATTGCCATGGCTGCGCTCGCGAGCGCACAAACGCGCATGGCAACACCAAAGCGTTTTCTGAAATCCCCACTCACGGTCTATCCCCCGACCGCTTGCGCCCCTATTGATTGAGGCTTCTCCCCATTAACCGCTTAACCAACGCGCGGTCGGAACCTTCGTTCCGGCGCGCTGCTTCGTACCCCCAAAGGTTAACATCGCCAGGTGGAAAGCGCGCAACGACGCATTTATGAAATTGGGGATATGCCGGGATGGTTAATGGCGGAAATGGCGGATTCCTGTGAACGCCATAGCCAGACCCGCCTCATCGGCTGCTTTGATCACCTCATCGTCACGGATCGAGCCGCCTGGCTGGATGACTGCTGTAGCCCCCGCTTCGGCGACGGCAAGAAGACCGTCCGCGAAAGGGAAGAAGGCATCGGACGCGGCAGCCGAGCCGTTCGTCAAAGGCTCTTTCCATCCCGCAATCTGTGCTGCCTCGCGTGCCTTGATCGCGGCGATGCGTGCAGAGTCGACGCGCGACATTTGTCCAGCGCCGATGCCGGCGGTCTGTCCATCCTTCGCATAGACGATGGTGTTGGACTTCACATGCTTGCCGACGGTGAAGGCGAACAGCATGTCGGTGAGTTCTTGCTCCGTCGGCTTGCGCTTGGTGACGATCTTGAGATCGGCCTTCGAGACGTGCGCGTTGTCGCGCGTCTGCACGAGAAAGCCGCCCGCGACAGTTTTGAACGTCAGACCTTTCGAGTTGGGATCGGGCAGGCCTCCGGCGATCAGCAGGCGCAGGTTCTTCTTCGCGGAAAGGATTTTGCGCGCGTCTTCATCGGCATCTGGCGCGATGATCACTTCGGTGAAGAGCTTGGAGATTTCTTCCGCCGTAGCGCCATCGAGCTTGCCGTTGAAGGCCAGAACGCCGCCGAACGCACTCACCGGATCGCAGGCGAGCGCTTTCTTGTAGGCATCGACGAGATTCTTGCCCAATGCCACGCCGCACGGATTGGCGTGCTTGATGATCGCGCAAGTTGGCGTCTTATGATCGAACTCCGCGACGAGTTCGTACGCCGCGTCGGTATCGTTGATGTTGTTGTACGAGAGTTCTTTGCCTTGAAGCTGCTCGGCGGTGGCGACGCCATAGCGCTTCTCGCCGGTGACGTAGAAAGCCGCTTCCTGATGCGGGTTCTCGCCATAGCGCAGTGATTGGCGAAGTTGACCGCCAAAGGCGCGGCGGCGCGGCGTTTCGGTGTCGCCGTCTTTCGCCAGCTCGCCTGCAAACCAGTTCGATACAGCAGCGTCGTAAGCAGCCGTGCGTGCATAAGCACGCTGTGCGAGCTTGCGACGAAGCGCCTGCGTCGTCGCACCGTTATTCGCGGCCATCTCATCGAGCACCGGTTTATAATCTTCGACATCGACCACGACCGTTACCCAATCATGGTTTTTTGCAGCGGAGCGCGTCATCGCCGGGCCGCCTATATCGATATTCTCGATCGTCTCTTCGAAATCCGCACCGCGCGCGACGGTGGCTTCGAACGGATAAAGATTGCAGACGAGAAGATCGATGCCTTCGATCTCATGCAGCCGCATCGCTTCGGCGTGATCGGCTTTATCGCGCAGCGAGAGCAGGCCCCCATGCACCATCGGATGCAGCGTCTTCACCCGGCCGTCCATCATCTCCGGAAATTTCGTAATCTCGGAAACGTCGCTGACTTTCAGCCCCGCATCGCGCAGCGCCTTCGCTGTACCGCCGGTCGAAATCAGCATCGTGCCGTGGCTCGCCAATCCCTTGGCGAAATCGATCAGGCCGGTCTTGTCGGAAACGGAAAGCAGCGCGCGGCGGATGGGGCGGAGCGTCATGGGACTCACGGGCGGGTGCGGGTTACCCCCGCTCTTATCGCCGCATGAATAAAAAGAGAAGCGTCAGACTGACGCTGACCGCGAGCGACGTGCCCAGCGGCAAATATATGTGCGTGGCGCCCAAGCGCAGCGTGAAATCGGCGGGCAAAAGCGGCTGCAAACCGATCATGCCAATAGCGGGCGAAAGTATGATTGCGCCGGCAATGATTATCGCAATCCAGCCCAGTGCTTTATTCATGGCTACCCCGGATTCGAATCCTCACGCGCGTTAGGGTTGCCGCTGTGTTGCCGCATTTGTCAACGGCGGAACGCTGTCCCGTGCCGGACGTTTTCAACCCGAACGCAATCAACAGACAGAGTGAAGCAATATGAACAAGATAGCAGGCCCAATGGCCGTGCTCACGGGCGTTGCGCTGATAATTCCGGCGCTCGCATTGTTCACCATGCCGCATCTTCCCGCGTGGTTGGCACACGATCTGATGTTTTCCGCGCTTACCGGTCTGGCACTCGCCTTCTGGGGAGGCCTGGAGGTGCGTCACCGCGCATCTCGGGCCGAAAAGCTGGAAGAGATACATATCCGCCGTTAGCACGCCGGCAGAATTATCTAGCGCGACCTCACGAAAATTGCAGCCTTCTGCGATGCAATCCGTTAGAGCAAGCGGACGGTTCCAGATTCGAGAGCGTGCATGGCGTCCTACGACTGTAATAAGTGCCCAGGCTACTGTTGTTCCTATCCCTTGGTTGAAATCGACAAACGCGATGTGCAGCGTCTGGCCAATCATTTTGGCTTGAGCTTCGATGCGGCGCGCCTGAAGTTCACCTACGTCGATGCCGAGGCGAAATACGCGCTGCGCCGGAAAGCCGATCCGCATTTTGGACGCATCTGCCGCTTCTTCGACACGGAAGAACGCCGCTGCACGATCTATGAAGCGCGGCCGTCGACCTGCCGCAAATATCCCGAAGCCAAACGCTGTGGCTATTACGATTTTCTAAAATTCGAGCGTTCGCAGCAGGACGACAAGAACCACGTCGCTTCGACGCATAATCGCTAAGCGGTGGCGCTCGGCCTTTCGGAAGCGCGCGTATGCCAGGCGCGGAGATTCAGAGCGTCTTCCGGAATGTCCATATTGACGAACTTTCCGAAGTCGATGCCGCAGAGAAGCACGATGTCGGCAATCGTATAATCGTCACCCGCCAGCCATTCGCGGCCATCTGCAAGTTCACTGTCCAACCACTTCATCGCATGTGCCACGACGTTCCGGTTTTTCTGCCCGTATTCCGGAAATTGCGTGGGATTGACGATGGCGGTGCGCGGATCGTCGTTGATCCACACTTGTCCTACCGGATTCCACAGCCGGAATTCCGCGCGGCGCATCCACATCTCGACGAACGCTTGCTCGCGCGCGGTACGGCCGAACAGCGGGGGCGTCGGGTGCAGTGCTTCGAAATAACGGCAGATGGCGACCGACTCGGATAGATGCGTGCCGTCGTCCAGTTCCAGCACCGGCAGTTGGCCGAGCGAATTCTTCTTCATGAACTCCGGCGCCTTGTGCTCGCGCTTCATCATGCGCACGCGTTCACGTGGCACGTCGACGCCTTTTTCGGCGAGGAAAATGCGAACCTTGCGCGGGTTCGGCGCTGGCATGTCTTCATCGTAAAGCTTCATCGGTTTCCCTGCGCGTTTTGCCAGACATTAAGGGTTGGCGAAGGCGGGCGGCAACGCTATAGAGGCGCCTCCCCGCGGGCGTGGTGGAACTGGTAGACGCGCCAGACTCAAAATCTGGTTCCGCAAGGAGTGTCGGTTCGATTCCGACCGCCCGCACCATCAAACTTTCCTACGTCAATCCCTAACGCGCGGTTCGCCACGTGCTAGCGTTGCCAGGCCGCCGCAAAACGCGCGCGTGCAACGGGAGGATCATATGGGATTGGAAACACTCATTATCTGGCTGGTCGTCGGCGCTATCGCCGGCTGGCTCGCGGGCGTCATCGTAAAAGGCGCCGGCTTCGGGCTTGTTGGAGACATCATTGTCGGTATCGTCGGCGCATTCATCGGTGGATGGTTGTTGCCGAGACTCGGCGTTTCGCTGGGCGTGGGCATCGTCGCGGCGATTATCGACGCGTTGATCGGCGCGGTGATCTTGCTGCTCATCATCAAGCTTATTCGCCGCGCTTAACAAAGCAGGCGCATCATTTCGTTTAAGTCGATTGTTCTGATCTGGATCGGGATCGCCATTGTGCTGGTCCCGATCCAGCTTTTTGTAACCGCACCCTACGGGCGGCATATGCGCGGCGGATGGGGGCCGCAAATCCCCAATCGCCTCGGCTGGTTCCTGATGGAGCTGGTGTCGCTTGTCTTGTTCGCGGCGCTGTTTCTTTTGGGCCCGTCGCCCAAGACTGCACCGATGTGGATTTTCTTCGCTGCGTGGGTGGCGCATTACGCGAACCGCAGTCTTATCTTTCCCTGGCGCATAAAAACCCGCGGCAAGACCATTCCCGTCGCGATTGTCGGCGGTGCGATTGCATTCAATCTGGTCAATGCCGGTTTGAATGGCTTCTATCTTGGATGGCTGGCGCAGTATTCCGACGCATGGCTACGCGATCCGCGGTTCATTTGCGGTGCAGCGCTATTTCTTGCGGGAGCCGCGACAAACATCTGGGCGGACAACAAGCTTATCGGCTTGCGGAACAGCGAGCAGAACTATTCCATCCCGCGCGGCGGATTGTTCGAGCTGATCTCTTGTCCAAATCTGTTCGGCGAGATCGTCGAGTGGTCCGCCTTTGCCCTAATGTGCTGGAGCCTTCCGGCATTGAGCTTCGCGATCTGGACGGCGGCCAATCTGGCACCGCGCGCGCTTAGCCATCATGCCTGGTATCGCGCGCGTTTCGCGGATTATCCGAACCAGCGCCGCGCACTCATACCCTTCATGCTGTGAAGATGGTGGCGTCCGCGCCGCTGCCTGTGCCAAACAGATGTCGAAAGAGGAGGCGGTGATGGCACTCGAAATGCGCGAGACATGTGAGAAATGCGCGAAGCCGCTGGCTTCGGACGGCACTGACGCGCGCATCTGCTCCTACGAATGCACCTTTTGCACTGATTGCAGCGGCGCGATGGTCGACAAATGTCCGAACTGCGGTGGCGAGCTCGTTACGCGCCCGCGCCGCGTCAAGAAATGAACTACCGGCACATCTTTCACGCAGGAAACTTCGCCGATGTCGTGAAACATCTGGCGCTAGTGTCCGCCATCGCGCATCTGAAAAAAAAGGACAGAGGTTTCGTCGTCATCGATACGCATGGTGGACGCGGACTTTACAACCTCGAAAGCCACGAAGCTTCGCGCACCAAGGAATCTGAAACGGGCATTGAGATGTTGGCGAAGCTATCGGATGAAACGCCGCTAATCGCCGAGTACCTGAAACTGGCGCGCGCGTTTGGCGAGACGCGTTATCCAGGCTCGCCCTTGATCGCCGCACAGCTATTGCGCGAACAGGATCGTCTCGTCGCCATCGAGAAGCACGACGAAGAAGCGCGCGAGCTATCGCGCGTTCTTAAGCCCTATGAACGTGCACGCGTGTTCGAAGGCGATGGTTACGAACGCCTTGTAGCGCTGATGCCACCGCAGGAACGCCGCGGGCTCGTTCTGATCGATCCGCCATATGAAGAACCGAACGAATTCGGCAATGCGGCAAAGGCTTTGGGCGAAGCGTACCGCCGTTTCGCCACCGGCATTTATCTTTTGTGGTTTCCCATCAAATCTAAAGCCGACGCAAATGCGTTCATCGGTGAAGTGCTGGGGGCCGGCATGGCCAAAGCGCTGCGCATCGACATCGACATCGGTGCCATTGAAAGCAAGCGCGCCGACTCCGAGCGTATGCACCGGGCCGGCCTTCTGGTCATCAACCCGCCGTTCGGTCTCGATACCGAGATGCGTGAAGCCGCGCGGGTGATCCAACCCGCGCTCTCCGCGACAATCAAAATCGATGTCCTCGCTGGTTAAGCCTTTGCGGTCGCGATATAGCGATCAATCACACCGTCCAGAACATCTAACGGTACGCGTCCGCAATTGAGACCGGCGTCGTGAAAATCCTTGATGTTGTACTTGGAGCCTAACGCCGTCTTGGTCCGCTGGCGCGCGTTCAGCCAAACAGTATGACCGATCTTGTAGCTGCACGCCTGACCCGGCGAGACGCAATAACGCTCGACCTCGCGTGCGGCGAAGCCGGGCGCTTCGCCTTCGCTGTCGATGAATTGCTGGATCGCCTGTTCGCGGCTCCATTTCATGTGATGGATGCCGGTGTCGACGATGCAGCGGTTGGCACGGAAGAGTTGGAATTTTAGATATCCAATGCGGCTTAAGGGATCGTCGTCATACATACCGATCTCGTCTGCGAGCTGTTCCGCGTAGAGCGCCCAGCCTTCAGCGTAACCAGAGAAGCCGATCGTCTTGCGGATCAGGGGCAGGTTTTTGTTGGAGAGCGCGAGGCCGCCTTCGAGCTGATGTCCCGGCAGGCCTTCATGGAAAATAACGCTGGAGAGCGTGAAGCGCGGCCACTCCGCAGTGTCATGCAGATTGATATAGACGATGCCGGGGCGTGAACCGTCCAGCGTCGGCGGCTGGCTGAAGGCGGAAGCAGCGCCCGCTTCGGTCTGCACGGGCACGCGACGGACTTCGAACGTGTAAGGTGGCACCCGGTTGAAGACCGTCGGTAGCTTCGGCTTGATCTGATCGAGCCGCTGATTGCAGAACGCAATCGCCTCGGCCTTTCCCGCATCGGTATTCGCGTAGATCTGTTTGGGATCCTTGTAGAGAACTGCGATGCGCTCGCCGAGGGAGCCCTTCGTCATACCTAGTTTCTTCAAGATCTCGTCGATGCGCGCGGATATTTCTTTGCCCTGATCGATGCCAAGCTTGTGCACTTCGTCCGGCGCCATATTGGTCGTCGTCGTAGATTGCAATGCGGCGGCATAGAACGCTTCGCCATCCTTGATCTTCCAGACGCCCGCATCGTGTGTGGCGCTGGCGCGGAGGTTTTTCGCTTCCGCAATCTGCCGATCCAGCGCAGGTGTGATCTTGTCGTTGTAGATTGCGGTCGCGTTGGCCGCATAACTGTCGGATAGCCCCTTTTCTTTTGCGCGCCGCGCGATGGACGTCACCAGCAAGGATTGATCTGGCGCCACGCGCACCGCGGCCAACTGCTCAAGCGTACGATCCAAGATGAAGTCCGGCGGCGAAATGCCCATGCCAGCATCGTGCTTCATGCGATCGGTATTGTCGTCGACCTGCACGGCGAAAGCTTCGAGGCGCGACAGATAGGCATCGGCATCCGCGGCATTCTCGATGCGGTGCTTTGTGTCCAGAAAATCCGGCACAGATTGATAGGCGCCCGTCAGCTGGCTAACCGGATAGGGCGAGAGACCGAAGGCGTTGCCGCCGAAATCGAACTTGCTGGCGCGGTCGCGGCTTTCGGCCACGTAAAGGAGTGTGTCGTAATTCACGCGGTCCATGTCAGGAAAGCGCGTGGCGTCTACAGCCTTCAGCCGCGCGAGTTGGCTGGCGCCGAGCGCCTTCTTCGCCGCGATGCCAGCTGCCGATTCATCGCTGAGCTTGTTCTTCAGATCGGCGTTCGGTCCTTTGTCGAGTCCGAGAATGGTTGCTCGCTCGGGACTTTCCTGAAGGCCTTCCTGGAAGAACGTATCCATGAGGCCGTCGAAAGCAGTGAGGTTGGTATTTGCAGGCGCTCCTGCCAAAGCGAATTTCGGAAACGCGAGCGCAGCGCCTGCGGCGGCGGTCGATGCGAGCAGATGGCGGCGGCTGAGCATGAAGTCCCCCTGTTGTTGTAGCCTGAAAGACTATTAGGGGCGGCGATGGTGCAGCAAGAAAACCCTCGCAAAAAACGCTTGCAGGCGAAACTTTGAGACAATTCTTGCGTTGGTGGGCGGCTTTCTTTAGTGATCCGGCCACCGCGGACAGGTGGTCGAGTGGTTGATGGCACCGCACTCGAAATGCGGAGACCCTTTACGGGGTTCGTGAGTTCGAATCTCACCCTGTCCGCCATTTTCTGAAATCTACGTAGGCGAGGCGCACTGGGCGAATTGCGCCGCTTTCTCGCCACAAACTGTGGCACACACAGGTGGCACTTTCGGGCGAGTTCCCCGTTATTTATTCCGAAGCAATAAGAGCGCAGAAAGCCTTCGGATTCCACCATGTCACCCGTCGCAGAAAATATTTGCCATTTGCCAGAAGTTCTCGAAATGACCGACATTCCGACGGCTGCTATCATCACGCAGTCTGGTTTGCTCGATCATCCGGAAGATTTGAGCGCGCAGAGTGTCCTCGACGTTCTTGAGTCCGAACCCGAGCTTGCCGACCAGTGGCTCCATCACTCC
The DNA here is from genome assembly GCA_035551875.1 of Rhizomicrobium sp. Classification (GTDB taxonomy): domain Bacteria; phylum Pseudomonadota; class Alphaproteobacteria; order Micropepsales; family Micropepsaceae; genus Rhizomicrobium. Next base: position 9,202 of record DASZML010000067.1, on the reverse strand, counting down.
AATGACCAGGCGGCATTTGGCGGCTGGACAATCGATGAGGAAGCCGATGGTTTTCTGATCAAGAATGTGACCAGCGGGAGTGTGATGTTCGTGCAGAACAAACTCGAAGCCTGCGCGGAGTTTATCGTTCGCTACGTCGCCCTTCTGCTTTCGCTTGTGGCAAAATCTGATCTCGCCTACGCCATTTGATATTGACGTAACGGCACGCTTCCAAAGCAATAGACTCCGCATCCGTCTTGCATGAAAGTGCGTTCGCGTCACGCTTATGTGTCGGCGCGAAATTCACGCAGCGGAGAATGGAAAATGGCTGAGGCTTATATCATCGACGCGTGCCGCACACCGCGCGGCATCGGTAAAGTCGGCAAGGGCGCACTCGCCGACATTCATCCTCAGCAATTGGCTGCGACCGTTTTGAAATCGATCGCGGAACGCAATCATCTCAAAACCGCCGAAGTCGACGACATCATTTGGGGAACGTCGTCGCAACGCGGAAAGCAGGGCGCCGATCTCGGGCGCATGGCGGCGCTGGATGCCGGTTACGATGTGAAAGCGAGTGGCATGACGCTGGATCGTTTCTGCGGTTCGGGCATCACGTCGGTGAACATCGCGGCAGCGAACATCATGTCCGGCATGGAAGATCTGGTGATCGCCGGCGGCACGGAGATGATGAGTTACACATCCTCCACCGCCGATCCAAAATCGCCGCCGTTTATGGATGCAGGAAATCTGCGTTTGCGCGCGCGCCATCCCCAATCGCATCAGGGCGTATGTGCCGATGCCATCGCGACGCTCGAAGGCATTTCGCGTCAGGCCGTGGATGAACTCGCGCTGGTTAGCCAGCAACGCGCTGACAAGGCCATCAAGGGTGGCCATTTCAAGAAGAGCCTTGTGCCGGTCCACAAAGAAGATGGCTCGCTCGCGCTCGACAAAGAAGAATTCCCGCGTCCGCAGACGACGATGGAAGGTCTATCTGCGCTGAAGGCGAGTTTCGAGCAGATGGCGAATATTCCGCTCGACGAGAAGGGCACCACCTATGGCGGACTGATCCGCGAGGTCTATCCCGATTTGAAGTTCAACCACATCCATCACGCCGGCAATTCGTCCGGTGTTGTCGATGGCGCTGCGGCTGTGCTGCTCGCATCGGAGAGCTACGCGAAGAAGAACGGGTTCAAGCCACGCGCCCGCGTCGTCGCGATGGCAAACATGGGGGATAGTCCCACGCTGATGCTGAACGCGCCGGTGCCCGCCGCGCGCAAAGTGTTGGAGAAGGCGGGTCTGACTGTCGACGACATCGACCTTTGGGAAATCAACGAAGCGTTCGCCGTGGTGGCGGAGAAATTCATCCGCGATTTGAAGCTCGACCGCGAAAAGGTAAATGTGAACGGCGGCGCGATGGCGCTCGGCCATCCCATTGGCGCAACAGGCTCGATCCTCATCGGCACGATCCTCGATGAACTGGAACGTCGCGATCTAAAGCGCGGTCTGGTGACGATGTGCGCTGCCGGCGGCATGGCGCCCGCGATCATCGTGGAACGTGTCTGATAGAAACTTGGCTGGGAATGAGCGAAGCGCTCTCGATTGCCACTAAAAGCAATCGCAAAGCCGGAAACGCTCTATTGCCAGCTCATTTGTCGCCAACCAGGCCAGTGGCCGTCATTCTGTCGGTGCGCCGGGTTAGTTCAGCTGTCAGTGCCCGGACATTATCGTTGTGTTGCCATAGAAATTCGTGAAATTGGTCTTGGGCCGTAATCGCCAGGTCGACGTCCATGACGGTGACGTCGCCAATCGAGAAATAACCCCGCGATCCAAATATCCGAAAATCGACCTCGATCGGCTTTTGCCGTTGGCGCGCGTGAGGATCGATGAGCTGCGTCGTCACCATCGTGACGTTGGGGCTGATGGGAATCTCCCGAACGACTTTCAACGTCTGGCCGGAGAATTTGGTGAATTCCGCTTCATAGGTTGCCAACGCAAATCTGCGAAACGCATCTTCAAATGCTGCCAGATCAGCGGGAGACGTTGTCTGTTTGGCTGGGCCCAGGGTGTAGTCCGCGATGCGGCCTAGATCCGTCAACGAAAGCAAAAACGTTCGGAACTGCGTATCCTTCTGGCCTTTTGTGAGGTTGACATCGTTCAGAATCGCCAAACCTGCGGTCACGCTGTCCTGAACAAATTCGTGTGCCGTTGCCGCGCCTTGTCCTGCGGAAGATGGTTGCGCACCGGACGACTGACTAATTGCAAGAAATCCTGCGACGAGTATCGCAAATCGGATATTTGTCATGTCGGCTTCTCCGAAACGTGGACAAAGTATCCAGCGCATCAAATTTGATGCCCGTGGAGATTGCAATCCCCGGGTACGATGAACTGAGTGTGCTGGATAGGGCCTCGCACAGGGCAGGTGCCGGCGTGAGAACAATTGCGACGGCGGCCTCTTTCACAGCGGCAGCGCGTGCTCGCCCTTGTTTTTATTCGAGCTTTCCTCGATTGAACCGGTGAGCAAATGCTTCTGCGCGCTGATCGTTCTTTGTGTGTTTTCGCTGCCGAGAAGGAAATCTGGCTGGCTAACGACACGTGTTAAATCTGTTGAGAAGCGTGGTGGGCGACAGGGATTGAACCCGTGATCCGCCGTGTGAAGACCGTCTGCCGTTCTTTTCTATTGATTTATCTGTGATTTCGAACTGTCCGCAATTCTCCGAGGCAGTTGATCTATGGACTGGCGAATTGGTCATCCATAAGCTCCGTCTACATGGGTGATCGCATCTGCAGCAGATATCCAACCGATGCTCTATGTACGCCGTTCGTGCGAAAACATAAGCAAATGCCCAAGCCATGAGCTTTACATCTCGCGTCGCAGTGCTGCTTGCAAGTGTCGTGATGCTCGGGTTCGGGTATGTCGCATCGGCCGGACCGATCGCGCCTTCTGAAGCCGATGCGTTGGCGCGCACGCTGCAAACGCGAGGAATTCAGCCCGCCGCTGGTTTCAAAATAAGTCGGCCCATGGATTGCCGTGTAGGTGGGGCTGGCGAGGACTGGTCTTACCACTGTGTGGTGGCGCTCACTGACAGTGCGCGTGCGGGTAGAACCGCTGCGCCGGAGATCATGATATTCAAAACTGGCTACGACTTCGCGGGCGAAGACTCACGGGTGAAGGCCGCGGTTGCCCGACTCAATGTCCGTTGGAAGCTTGACGAGCAAGTCGATGTAAGCCTCAACGATGGGGCCCAACGCATTCCGCTGAAGGCGTCCTGTCACCAAGCGCGGGGGCAACCGAACGGCTTGGCGTACTGTTTGTTGCCTCTGTCTAGCAACGTATTGGTGTTTTCACAGGCGCCGCCGAAGCAAGCCGGCAGCGATCAGGTCACGACGAGCACAAACGGCGGAGCCGACTCTTTCGAAGACATGCAGCATGCTGCGCAATTGGCATCGCTTGCTGCCATCGCCGTAGCAAAGGCGAAGCAAGGCGCTCCGCCTCCATCCAATGGTGGGCTGTCGGATTCTATTTTCAGGCTCCAGCCGAAGCCGGCATCGACCGACGATTTCTGCACCATTCTGAAAACGGCCGTCGCAGCCGCGCGAACGAATTTCACGAGTATACCGGGTCCAGCCGATGACATCATGCCTTGGTGGCGCGATGCGAAGCTCTCGCTCCCTTACGCGGACTGTAATGTGGATACCGACAAACGCAGTCAGTCTTATTTCTGCACTTGGGAGAAAGAACAGGGAGCAGCGGTCAACGCGAGATACAACTATACTGTACGACAAACCGACCAATGCCTTGCGGGGTTTCGAAAGACGACGACCGGCCAAACAACGACTTGGAGCAACCCGGCGGTTGGAACGGTGCTGCTCGATTCACGTCATGTGATGCCGAATACCCAGACTTGGTCACTTATGCTCGTCGTTAAACGGTAACGGCCGAATTCCGGTGTCGCTGATTCAATAGATCGCGTTATCGAATGCGGCTCGCAAAAGGCTCATTCCTCGCCCGCGCTGCTCTTGGTGTCGGCGTTCGACAAGAAGCGTGTTCTGGTCGCTTCGCTTCGCGATATCAGGTCAGCCTGCTTCTCGCGGACCAATTGGTGGGGGTGTTGTCCAGGCCATGCGCGCTTCCTATGATGTTCATATGCGCAATGCTCTTGAGATAATCTTCGCAGGCTTCGCTGTGTGGCTTTGCACCGCTGAAGTCCAAGCAGCGGAACAGTCGCGCCTGCCTGCCGACCAAGCCGTACAGCAAAACGTTTCCCGTGCTTTGGTCAAAGCGGGGATCGACCCACGGCTGACGTCAGTGCAGGTCGTGACCACTTCCGATCATGTCATTTATCTCAGTGGCCTGATAAGCGACCGGGACACGATCAAACTGGCGGGAACGGTCGCCGCCAAGACCGCGCCGTCCTGGCGCGTCGTCAATACGATCCATGCGAGCTTCTTCGACGATCCAAACCATGTGAACGCAGATAAGACGAAGTAAGAGGGAAGGAACGCTCCGGTTTGGACGGATCGTCCATTGCTTCATGCGTTTGCGGTGTGCTCGATAGCGTTCGCTCTAAGATTTTCCACCGGCGGGTACATCTTAGAAATATCTCACTCGCGCGCGACCACTTTATAGCCGGCCGCATTGGCGATCGCGGGAATACGCCGCACCATTTCGCGATTGGTTTCTTTTGCCGCGTCGTCCAGGTCCTGCCAATCTTTCAGCAGCGGATGCATCTTGCCGATATCGCTGTGCGGGCCGTGCTTCCAGCCGCGCAATTTCAATGACTGGGACCAGCGTAGATGCTCAGCTCGAGCAAGCTCCTCCACCTGCATGTCGCTAAGCTCCATCGGGAGATTTCCGCTCGTCATTTGTAGCCCGATCATGTCGAGTTTGATTGGCATATGATCGGCGAACGCCCGATTTGATTGTTTCATTTCTTCCGATAGGTTGCTCCATCCGGGCACATCAAGCGCCGTCGAAGCTCTGTAAGCGTCATGCGTGGAAGTGGCGAGGATATCGAGCTGCTGCTCAAGGAGCTGATCTGCTTCGGTCAGGGTTTCCAGATCTCCGAACACCGCCACGCGCTCGGGCTGTGACGGATCGCGCTCCATATCCTGCAGGAAGGCGCCCAAACGGTTCTGCTGCCAGACGCGCGCATAGATCGGCGTTTGCAGAAGTCCGGCGCTATCGAAAATGCGGCGAAATCGTAGTGCCGCTTTCATCGTGGCGACTTCGTCTTCGAGATCAATGACAGCCGCAAACGGCTCGTCTTTTGCAATCAGCGCTTCGATGTCCGGCCATCGCGCATTGTCATCGAACGCATAATCCTGCGCGACGACATTCGCGCTATCCGATAAGCCGGGAAAACGGAGAAGCAATCCCTCCAACATGGCTTTCGCATGAGGTCCAACGATCGTTACAGAGAACTGACAGTCAGGTTTGGCGAAGATGCACTCAATCGCTTGCACAATGACTTCACCGAGCGTCTGCCCTTGTCCGACGACCAAAAGATGCGGGGCAGTGGGATGGGCCGCGTGAAGCGCACGCGTAAATCCCTCGGAGCGCAGCAGAAGACGCGCCGCATTTGCATTGAGATTGAAGAGCCGAAATTGCGATGCGGCGCTGGAGTTAAGACGACTGCGCTGTGTGACAATCTGATTATAGAGCCATGCGTTGCGCAGCTCGACGCAAATCGTCAATGGATCGGCGTGGTTGCGCTTCGAAGAAGCGGCATCGGCACGAAGACCGATTTCGATGTTGGTCGCATCAGAACCGCAGGCGATGAGTAGCGACCGCGCTCGCTTCAGACCCGCAATTTTTAGCAGAGCTGCATCCATACCGTCACCTTGCAGTACTACGATGCCGCGTCGCTCGCAGATCAACGCGTTGGGCTCTTGGTTGTTACTTGCAATTGCAACAACTTTGTGCCCCGCATCCGCAAGATGTTCTGCGATATGTCTTCCGGTATCTCCAATGCCGCATACAATTACGTGGCCACGCATGCGGCGCGTCATTACGACTTTCACATCGCGTCGCATGTTGCTGAGAAAAAGGCGGAAAGCGCCGAACACCAGCGCCATCGGCATCATCAGCTGTGCCAGAACCAGTTGCCATGGATCATTTCGAAGCGTGAAATGCGTGTTCAGACGAATGAGATCTACCGTCCTGAACAGCTTGTCGGGAAAATCCGTGGTTTGACAGTCGCTGACGCTACAACGCGAGAATCCCCACAGGCCAAGCAGGACAGCCAGAACCGCAAAGGCTATGATAATCCAGTTGCGGGTGCGAAATACGCCTCCCAACAACTCCATATGAAAATAGCCTTCCGACGGTCGCATCTCCGCCCCCAACGAGACGGCAGAACGCTGTCATGACCGATCATGCATGACAAGTGCGCGGCAGCGTCGCTACGATGCGTTCGTCTGTGCAGAGGTCAACTTGATCGCGACTTCGCGAATATTCAGCGTGGGCATCACGGGCCATCGCCCCAACCGACTGATGGCGCCGCAAAGCGTGACCGCTTCCCTGAACACCGTGCTCGCGTTGATAAAGGCGCAGGCTGCTGTGTGTGATCTCATCCCGCTTCTAATTTCGGCTTTGGCCGAAGGCGCCGATCGGCTTGCAGCGAAAGCGGCATTCGCCGCGGGCGTCAGGTTGGACGTGATCTTGCCCTTCGCGAGCGGAGAGTATGAAAAGGATTTCGAGAGTGCGGAGTCTAAAACCGAATATCGCGGTTTGCTTGAAAAGGCGTCCGCCATCGTATCGCTTTCGGGCAATCCGGAGCAGCGCGATACCGCATACCAGGCGGCCGGTCTGAGGATCTTGGAGCGGAGCAATCTTCTTATCGCTGTATGGGATGGCGGCCCTCCCGCGGGAATTGGGGGGACACCGGAGATGATCGCGGCCGCTGCAAAGATCGGACTGCGGACAATCCTGCTGGATGCGACAGGCAACAAAACGCCGGCGGTTGCGGGGGGCGGCGACATTGCGAATTGCGTAATACAGGCGATCCGAGTCTGCTTGAATGCTACTTCGTAGCACGCACCACAAAGCGTTCGTCTAACTGGGAATCGATCATCCATTCTATCCCGTGCATGCGCGCTCTGCCGGCGTCCGTTTCGCTACCCCAATCCTCGAGTTGCGCTTCATATATCTGCTTCGCGCGCATGCCATTGGACTGAAGAATGGCCACGGCATCGGGAAGATCAAGGAAGTCGTCCGGTAGCGCGCCCCGTCCGCTCCGGTCCACCACGCCTTCGGGATACAGCACATCGGAAGACGCATCCGGCGTGAGAGACATGCCTTGTTGCGTGCTTGGCGAATAGAATTCCATGCGAAGGTCGATGCCGCCATCCGCCGACTTGATGTTGGCGACACCGCTTTCGTTAGCTTTGAGCAGTTTTACGTCGATGGAGACGAGTTCCGCATCTTTCTGCCACTTGCTCTGCACGTAATCGCGCGCGCGTTTGGCGATAGCAGGCATATCCTTCATCGGCCATGCGGATGGCTGCGGAACGATATCGTCCGATTCGCTCTTCAGCGTTTCATCCTGGGAGATACTCGTCCATTTGATATCGCCGAACTTGTTGTCGCGCGTGGTCAGGCCACCGAACCATCCCAGCTTGTATGAGGCGACCGTCATATGGAGCGAGCCACCCAAAAACATTATCGTGCCGCTGTCACCCGCTTTGAAAAGCGCGGGTGCAAGCGTGCCGTCCTTCGCCACATTGATCGAGCCGGAAGCGCTTTGAAACGGCGGCGGACAAGAGTCGGTGAAGCGTGATTGCCCCATGCCTTGCACGTCCCATATGCAATCAGCTTTGCCGCCTTTGCCGTCGTCGATACTGGCCTCCCAGCGCCCCTTCAGAGGAGAGTCCAGAGTCGGAAAGCTGGGTTTCATCAACCACGCCACCAACAGCGCAAGACAAACAGCGCCAACAGCGGCGATGGCAATCATGCCGGGCCGTGACCTGGGCAGCCTTTGCGTGATTATCGCCCAGGGGTTGCGCCCGCGCGTCAGGACATTCTGCACCGATGACACAATATCGGGTAGATAGCTGTCTAAGGATTTTTCGAATGCGTTGAACCAATGCGATACGCCGAGGAAATACTGCATATCGTTGGTTGGCTCATCGTCTGCAACGCGAATAGGGATCAACGGACGCCGTTTAGAAACCGCAATCTCCATCTCCCGCGCAACTTGCGGTGAGTTGTTCGCAGCGGCGCTGAAAACGACGACCACGGCTTCGCATTCGTCGATGGCCTCGACGATGCCACCGCCCCATTGGGTGCCAGCGCTCAGATCGCGAGGCGCGATCCAGCAAGAGATTTGCGCAGCCTCGAGGGCAGCGCGTATTGCATTGGCCTTGGACTGATCGGGCGAAGAATAGCTGACAAAAATCCGCTTTTTCATGAGCTCCCCCAATACGAGAGGATGTCGCCGTGGCTGCCTTGTCAAGCAGCCTTAGGCGAGACGCATTGACGGTGCAGCCTCATAGCATCCGTTACGGCAGCCAGCGCGGCATCCGAAATGTGAATCGTGTCTCCTCGGTCGTCGAAGTAACTTCCAACTTGCCACCGTGCGCGCGGGCAATCTCGAATGCGATGTAAAGACCGAGTCCCAAGCCTTGCTGGCTCGGACGAAAATCTTCTCGCGTGAACGGTTGAAACAACCGCTGCAGCGCGTCTGGAGGAATCGGCTCGCCGGCATTGCTCACGGTGAGGACAAGGTCGTTCCCATCCAGAACGGCTCGAACGCCAACTGTTCCGCTCTCTGCGCCATGCGTGAGGGCGTTTGCGACAAGGTTCGAGAGCAATTGCGATATCCTTTGCGCGTCGCAATTCACGACCTCTGAAAGCAATACCTCTGTCTCTATCGTTCGGCCGGGGAACGAGATGCGAAATTCCTCCACGACATGCTGGATCGTCGGTTCGAGCAGCACGGAGCGGCGGTCCAGGATGATGCCGCCGCCCAATCGTGTGCGTGCGAAGTCCATCGTGCTGTCGATAAGGCTCTGCATTCTTTTGATGCTCTGCTGGACCAGCGCGATGACTGACTTGGCCTTGTCGTCTAGCGGCGTCTTCGAAATCAATCGCATGCCGCCGTCGATTGCCGCCAAGGGATTGCGCAAGTCGTGACCGAGAATGGCCATAAACTGCTCCCGCAGCGTGACGGCTTGCCGGAACTGATCGCTCGACGCGAGGGCCGCAGTTCGGCCTTCGAGCAAC
>DASZML010000066.1:0-19764 GCA_035551875.1 Rhizomicrobium sp. | reverse complement strand
CACATGGTCGCCGTTCAACCAGAGCCATTGGCGAAGAATGGCGAGCTTTCCGTTCTGCTTTGCGGCACCAACGCGCCTCTGCCCGATCCGCATCGCGCGGGCGCCTGCACAGTAATTGCCGCCGGCAAGGATCTCTACGTCGTCGATGCGGGGCTTTCCTCGGTCGCCAATCTGCTCACCTGGCGCGTGCCGCTGGGACAGGTGAAAGGCGTCCTGCTCACCCATTTCCATTCCGACCACATCGCTGAACTCGGTGAGCTGCGTTTGCAGACCTGGGTCGCCGGACGCCGCACGCCGCTGAAGGTCTATGGACCGCCGGGCGTGGAAGATGTCGTCGCCGGTTTCAACAAGGCCTACTCGCATGATGCTGACTACCGCACCGCGCATCACGGGGAGGCATTTCTGCCGCGCGAGGATGTTGACATGGTGGCGGTCGTTGTCCCGATGAACGGGCCGACACAGCCCGTGTTGAACGAGAATGGTTTGAAGATCACCGCCATCAAAGTCGATCACGGACCGGTCAAGCCTGCTTATGGCTATCGCTTCGACTATGCGGGACGCAGCATCACGCTCAGCGGCGACACGTCATACTACCCGCCGCTAGCGATAGCCGCGCGAGGCAGTGACGTGCTCGTGCATGAGGCGCAGTCGAACAAGCTCGTGGGCATTTTGGGTCAAGCGCTACATGAAGCGGGACGTGACCGGCCGGCGAAGATCATGCACGACATCCCGACCTATCACACGACGCCGGTCGATGCGGCACGCATCGCGAACGATGCACATGCGAAACTGCTCGTCTATACGCACATCAATCCGCCGCTGCCGAATTTCATCGCCGAACGCGCGTTCTTCGATGGCGTATCGGATGTGAGGCCCGATGGTTGGGTGATGGGACGCGACGGGATGTTGATCCGCCTGCCCGGTCACAGCGATGCGATCGAGCAGACGAAAGTGAACTAGCGCCTCGCTCTAAAAAAACCTTTCAGCAGTTCGCCTGCTTCGTCTGCATCACCGGCTCGTGACACAGCGGGCCGGTGATGACAGGTCGGTTGATCGAAGAAGCGTGGGCCGTGCAGCACCGCTCCGCCCTTCGGATCTTCCGCCGCGAACACAACGCGCGCCACGCGCGCAAGGCTCATCGCGCCGGTGCACATTGCGCAAGGCTCCAGCGACACGAACAGCGACGTGCCTGTAAGCCGCTCGCTACCCAACGCCGCGGCACCGGCCCGCATCACGAGCACCTCCGCATGCGCTGTAGGATCGTGGCGTTCGACGATACGGTTGCCGTCTTGCGCCAACACCGCGCCATCGGCACCGAGCAACACCGCGCCGACCGGCACTTCGCCGCGTTCGCCCGCCGCCTTCGCTTCGGCGAGCGCGAGTGCTATGGCTTCGTCGTCATTCATGCCGCGGCCCGCTTCATTGCCCGACGATACACCACAAGCCGAACGCATCGCCAAGATGATCGCGCGCGCCGGAATCTGCTCGCGCCGCGATGCGGAGAAACTGATCGCCGACGGGCGCGTGGCACTGAACGGCGACAAGATCACCGAACAGGGAACGCGCGCCGGCCCCGACGATATGATCACCGTGGACGGCAAGCCCGTGATGGAAGCCGAGGCGACGCGGCTGTGGCGCTATCACAAACCCACCGGCCTCGTCACAACCCACAAGGACGAGAAAGACCGGCCGACGGTCTTCAACAATCTTCCGAAAAACCTGCCGCGCGTCGTCAGCGTCGGCCGGCTCGACTACAACTCCGAAGGATTGCTCCTTCTCACCAATGACGGCGCCCTCGCGCGCGCGCTCGAACTTCCGGCGGCGGGATGGATCCGCAAATACCGCGTGCGCCTGTTCGGCAAGGCGACGCAATCGGATCTGGATCGCCTCAAAGCCGGACGCCGTATCGACGGCGTGAAATACGCGCCCGTGAGCGCAGAGCTGGAACGCAGCAAGGGCATCTACAGCTGGGCCAATGTCTCCATCACCGAAGGCAAGAACCGCGAAGTGAAGCGGCTGATGGAATCCCTCGGCCTCAAAGTGGCGCGCCTCATCCGCGTGCAATATGGCCCGTTTCATCTCGGCCAGTTAGAAGCCGGACAGGTTGAGGAAATCCGCGCGGAGATCTGGCGCAAGACTCTCAACATGGGAAAGAAGAAGCATCCGAAGGCGCCGGCACCGCGCTGATTGGTTGTCGCTTGGCCGCTTTCCACAAAATCTTGAAACTTGAAATTCGATTCGCAATCTTTTTTGCGTGAGGGGGGCGGGGCCCCCTCGCCAGCGGATCGAATTGAAGTTGAGTTTTGCCTCTCCGGATTTCGTCTCTCTCCTACATCTTGTGGTCCGGACATCGCCGGCGCATTCGTTTGTCCGTTTTTGGACCCCCCTCCCCCCTCGAAAGACCCTTCCGAGCAGAGAGGATTACTTGTTTCAATATAGGAAACTATGTTCGCGGTCAAGTCCCGGACCGGCGCCTAATGCTTCGCCGTGCTCTGTTGCGCGTAGCCGTACAGGACATCGCGCAGCGCGACCGTTTCGACGACGGCGCCATCACGATCCGTGATCTCGATCTTGCGTCCGTCCGGCGTGACGCCGTGACGGATTTCCTGCGCCAGAAGATCGCGCGCGCTGGCCCGCGCTTCGAAGCGCGCGGCGTCCATGTCATCGCAACACAGGCCTTCGTCGTCGACCACAAGATGTTCGCCATCGCGAATGTGAAAATAATAGTGCGGCATCAGATTTGCTCCAGAAGATCAATGGACGGAGCACATCGTCGTTCCCGCGCAAAGGCTTAGACGGCGCGGAAAACGAACATTCCCAACAAAAGACGTGGCGCACATTCCAAAAAGCAATCGACAAAAAGACAACGCCGGAAGATTTCTCTCCCGGCGCTGCGCTTGTTAAAGCTCACCCTTCGACAAGCTCAGGATGAAGAACTAGTCGAACAGATCGTTGTCGGCCTGGATGACTTCGCCGGTGTTGCCATCGACGAGCAGCGCGTCGCGTCCGTTGCGGATCCACACAAGGCCGGACGGCGGCGTCACGAGCGCGTAGTTCTGATAGTCGTTGAGCTGCATGCCGATCAGTTCATGCGGCACGCGCTGGCCAACCGAGAAGCGCGAATAGGTGTAGCCCGACGGCGCCTGGAACGCGGCGGCGTCATAATGCTTCTTCGACGTGACGGTCTTGCGATAGGTGGCATAGCCATCGCTCGACTGGGTTGTCGTGGTGGTGGTCTTGTCCATGCTGCCATCCGGATTGGCCTGCGTGGTGGTCGTCTTCGTGGAATCGGTCTGCGCGACGGCAGCCGTGGCGCCAAGGCAAAGCGCCAAAGCGGCGGGTACGATAAGGGACTTCATGAAAATCTCCTCGGGTGATAACGGCCCTTCGAGTGCCGAGGGAAAGCATGAGCGCGCGCTTGGTTCCGGAGGTTTCGCGTGGAACCGGGGAACTTCGCGCGGTTGCTGGCAAAAGAATTTGCGTCAAGAGAGTGCACGCATGGACAGCCGGATCGCCATCGCGCTTTACGTGCTTGTGCTGATCGGTGTCATCGTCGGGGTGGACGTTGCGTTCTTCCGCAACCGTTTCTGGGAACGACTGCTCTCCAACATCGGAATCGCCCTGCTGTTCGCGGCGTTTTATTTGCGATTTTTGCGGAACGGATGACTCGCATCGCAAGGCAAACGAATGTGCAATTATTGCGCGCAGTCAAGCGCTTATTTGAAAAGCCGTAGTGCGCTTACATAATTTATTGAAACTGTGTAGGTGTGACATCGCATTGCAAGATTATGGCGAATGGCAAAGAACGCGACGATATTAGAAGTGTTTGTAGCATCACCTGGTGATCTTACAGAAGAGCGCAAACTTGTTGAGGACGTAATAAGCGAATTCAATCGAATGCATGGCGACAGCCATAACGTGCGCTTAGAACTGAAAACCTGGGAAAATTCCGTGCGGCCTGGCTTTGGAAAAGATCCGCAGGAAGTCATTAACGCGCAGATCGGAACAGACTACGACATTTTCATAGGAATTATGTGGGCAAGATTTGGTTCGCCAACTGGACGCGCAGAATCTGGAACGGCCGAGGAATTTGAAAGGGCTTATTCTCGTTTTAGAGAGACTAATGGCGCAGTTCAAATGATGTTCTATTTTAAGAATGCCGCGATCAGCCCCAACGTTGATCCCGTACAGCTGGGCAAAGTTCAAGAGTTTAGACAGCGAATTTCAACTGAATACGGCGCGCTGTATCAGCAATTTCTTACACCCGAGGATTTCGAGCGATTGCTGCGGATTCATCTAACCACGCTTGTTTTAGGATCGATGAATTCCGAAACAACGAAATTCCAACCATCAAGGTCTAGTACAAAGAGCAATCAAACCGAACTCGTTGGCGGGCTGGCCGACGGTGACGATTTTGATGATGAAGGCATCATTGATCTATCCGAACGCGCCACCGATGCGATGAAAAAAGCTTCTCAACTAATCATGCACATGAATGCTGCGATAACGGAACTAGGAGATCAAATCCGATCGCGCACATCAGAACTGAGCGATCTCAAAATTTACGGAAAATCTACCACTAACGCCCCAGTCATAAAGCGCATCGCCAATGCCGTTGCGGACGATACCGAACTCTATGCTCAACGAATCTCCGTCGATCTACCAGCGCTCCAGCGCGAGTATTCCAGCGCGATGGAAGCATTCGGAAAAGCAGCAATGATGTCTGGTGACGATTTAAAAGAGCCGCTTGAAGACTTGGAGAAGGCGCTTTCAGCTTTTCAAGATACACGGAACACAATTTTTTCCGTGAAGGAAAAGGTTGCCGCGTTGCGCGACAGCATCGCCAGTACGCCCCGGATGACGACGGCTTTTAACAAAGCTCGTAGACATGCCGTTAATGCAACAAATGATTTTCTGCAATTTCTGGAAAATGCCGAAAATCAGTCCAGTGGAGTTGAAACAGTCCTGGAAAAAATTATTCGAACACGACGAGCAGAATGACCGCGGGAAGAGTCCTCACGCCCCCTTCGTCACCGAATTGAAGAGATAGAACAGCAATCCCGCGATCAGGATGATGAGGAGCGCGGCGAGTGCGTAGTCCGTGCGGCTACCGGTGCCGGGGAAGAGTTTCTTGTCGTCGATCTCGCGCGCGGTGCGGGCGAAGCGCCATGCGGCCACCGCGATCATGATCATGCCGAGCACGATCAGCGTCAGTCCCGCGACATGTCCGAACGCATCGCGCGGTCCGGCGATCTGCGCTTTGGCGGCGGATGGCACGAGCGTTGCGATGAAGAGGTCGAACCGCTCCACCAAAAATCCCAAACCGATGATCGCAATCGCCGTGCGCACCCAGGCGAGGAAGGTGCGCTCGTTGGCGGCGTGGTCGCGGTGGTTCTGGATCGGCATCGGGATCGCTTCGCGGGCTGTTGCCTAAACTGCCCCATGGCCGCAGCGAAGGATAGATGGAACGCCGGTTAGCCGGTTAGCATCGCTTGTCATCCCCGGCCGAACGATGCGCAAGCAGAGCGAGGGGACCCAGGCGGTTAGTCCAATCACGGTTTAGCAAAGGGACCGCGATTCAAATCTTCGAGTTGTCCGTTGTTTTCTACCTGGGTCCCCTTCCCTCGCCGCGCTGACGCGCGTCTCGCCGGGGATGACAGCGCGCTTAAGCCTTTTCCAGCGCGGAAGGTTGTTCCAGTCCCACCGGGTCCTGATGGATGATGACGTCCGCGTTCGGGAATTCGGCGCAGATCGCCGCTTCCACCTCGTCGCTCACTTCATGCGCGCGCGTCAGGCTGATCTGCGGATCGAGTTCGATGTGAAACTGGATGAAGTGATGGATGCCGGCGGCGCGCGTGCGAAGATCGTGCACGTTCTTCACTTCGGGATGGCGCATCGCCACGCTCATGATCGCCTCGCGCGCTTCGTCGGCCAGTTCGTGATCCATCAGCTGATCGTAGCTGGTGCGGAAGACGCTCCACGCCGTCCATACCAGCACGGCCGCCACGAACAGCGCCACCAGCGGATCGGCGCGCGTCCAGCCGAGCGTCGTCGTCAGAACGATGGCGATAATCACGCCGACATTCGTCACCACATCGCCGGTGTAGTGCATCTTGTCCGCGCCGACCGCGATCGATCCGGTCTTCGCCACCACGTAACGCTGATAGGTCACGATGCCGATGGAGCCTGCGAGCGACACCACCATCACGCCAAGCGCGATGGCGCTGTTGTCCACCGGCGCAGGCGCGATGAGGCGGTTGATCGCCTGTATGACAAGAAACGTCGCCGAGCCTGCGATGAACGCGCCCTGCCCCAAACCCGCCAGCGGCTCCGCCTTGCCATGCCCGAAGCGATGCTCCGCATCCGCCGGCGTCAGCGCCGACCGTATCGCCACGATGTTGAGCGTCGAGGTGAAAAGATCGAGCGCGCTATCCGCGAAGCTCGCCAGCACCGCCACCGAATGCGTCACCAGATACGCGAACAGCTTGATCGCGACGAGGATCACCGACATGGCGAGCGAGGCCAGCGCGGCGCGGCGCATCAATGTGCCGGCATCTATCGTACCGGCCATTATGGGAACAGTCTTTCGGTGCGCCACGGCTGGCCTTCGCCATCGCGGCGATAGACGAGCCGATCGTGCAAACGAAACGGACGGTCACGCCAGAACTCATATTCCAGCGGCGTCACGCGATAGCCGGACCAGTATGGCGGACGCGGCACTTTCTGCAGCGCATATTTCGCGGCGTATTTGGCGATCTCTTTCTCGAACGCCCAGCGTCCTTCCATCGGCCGCGATTGCGCGCTCGCCCACGCGCCGATCTGGCTGTCCTTCGCGCGCGTCGCAAAGTAGGCATCGGCTTCCGCATCGCTCACGCGCGCCGCCGGTCCACGAATGCGGATCTGACGGCGCAGCGTCTTCCAGTGAAACAGGACCGCGATGCGCGGGTTCGCCGACAGCTCGCGGCCCTTCGCGCTCTCGGTGTTTGTGTAGAAGACGAAGCCCTGATGCGTCGCCTCTTTCAGCAGCACCATCCGCACGTCGGGATTGCCGCTGGCGTCCGCCGTCGCGATGGCCATGGCGTTGGCTTCGTTCGGCTCGGTCTTCTTCGCTTCCTCCATCCACGTCTCGTAGAGCGCGAGAGGATCGTCCTTCGCGCTGATGCCGCCGTCGTCGATGGGTCCGCCGATGTCACTCATAGTCCTGCACTATCACCTTCGTTTTGCGCGCGGAAGCGGGGCTTGCTAGCGTAGCGGCCATGCGTTCGCTTCTCATTCTTGTTCTCGGTTTTGCGCTCGGTTCCTGCGTCGCGTTTTCGGATAACGCGCGCGCACAGGATTCACCGCCCGCGCTGCCGTCCGATCAGAAACCGGCCATCACCATCCCCGATCCGCCGCAAGCTTATCCGCCAGCGCCCATTGTGCAGCCCGGCAACCAGGCAAAGTTCGATCAGGGCCTCGCCGCCTATGACGCGAAGGACTACGACACCGCATTCAAAATCTTCTCCGAACTCGCGGACGACTACGACCTCGCCGCCATGCGCAATGTCGCGCTGATGGAACGCGATGGCCTGGGCACCGACAAAGACCCCAAAGCCGCGCAAGACGAAATGGAGCAAGCCGCACTACGCGGCCTTCCCACCGCGCAAGCCGATTACGGCGTCATGCTGCTCGACGGTTATGTCGATCCGCCAAACCCGAAGGCCGCGATTCCATGGCTGGAGAAAGCCGCCGGCGCCAATCATCCGGTCGCCGAATATCGCCTCGGCCTTATGTACGAGATCGGCGAAGCGGTACCGCAAGATCTGAAATATGCCGAGCAACTCTATGAAGGCGCCGCCAGCCGCATGCCCGAAGCTGCGGCGCGTCTTGCCGCACTCAAAGCCGGCCAACCTTTGCCGCCCCCACCCACAGTGCAGGACTAATAAGGTCTTAAGTCAGGCGGCGTAATCCCTATATTGGCGACAGAGAAACGGCTCGCGATTCGCGGGCGGAGAACATATGGCCGATCCCTACAAAGTCCTTGGCGTTGCGAAGACCGCGAGCGAAGCGGAGATCAAGAAAGCATTTCGCTCGCTGGCGAAGAAATATCATCCTGACACCGCCAAAGGTGACGACGCCAAAAAGAAGTTTCAGGAAATCTCGGGCGCCTATGATGTCGTAGGCGACAAGGATAAGCGCGCGAAGTTCGATCGCGGCGAGATTGACGAGAACGGCAATCCGCGTGGCTTCGATCCGCGCGCGCATGGTAGCGGCTTTCAGGGCGGACCGTTCGGCGGCGCTGGCGCGGGCGCGCGCGAAGTTCATTTCGGTTTTGGCGGCGACGAGCAACAGCAAGGTGGCTTCCGCGCCGAAGACATCTTTTCGGAATTCTTCGGCGGTGGCGGCAGTGGACGCGGCCGCCGCGCGCAACCGCGCCGTGGTGAAAGCTACGAGATGGCCGTCACGGTCTCGTTCGACGAAGCCGCGCGCGGTGGCACGCGCCGCGTGGTGCTGCCCGACGGCCGCGATCTCGATGTCCGCATTCCCGTCGGTCTGAAAGACGGACAGCAGATTCGCCTCAAAGGCCAAGGTGGCGCTGGCGCAAGCGGCGGCCCGAACGGCGATGTGCTGATAAATGTCTCCGTTGCCGCGCATCCGTTTTTCACGCGCGACGGCAACAACTTACGCCTCGATCTTCCCATCACGCTGCAAGAAGCGGTGACCGGCGGCAAGGTGCCGGTGCCGACGCTGACTGGAGCAGTCGAGCTCACCATTCCGCCGAATTCGAACTCCGGCGCGACCCTGCGGCTCAAAGGCAAAGGCATCCCCGGCCGCGGCACCACCGGCGGCGGCGAACCCGCCGGCGATCTCTACGTGAAGCTGGTGGTGACGCTGCCCGAGAAAGCCGACGGCGATCTTAAAGATTTCGCCATGCGCTGGACGACGAAATACGATCCACGGGCGAAGCTTAAATAAGCTTTGGAGGCGCATTTATCCGCATCGCGACTGAATAGTTCGTCCAGTTGCGCCATTGCTTCCCCCCGCCATAAGCTCGCGCCCGCCAGCCGGAGCCTCGTCGCGTGCCACGCAAACTGACCGCCATCATGTCAGCCGACGTCGTCGGCTACAGCCGCATGATGGAAGCGGATGAGCACGGTACCTTGGCGCGGCTCAAGGCAAATCGCTCGGCAATTTTCGATCCGCAAGTCGCCGCTTTTGGCGGCCGCATCGTCAAGCTGATCGGTGACGGCGCTCTGGCCGAATTCGCCAGCGTCGTCTCGGCCGTGCAATGCGCGCTCGCCATTCAGGCAGGCACCACCGAAGCCGAAGCGCAAGCGCCGGAAGGCCATCGCATCCGCCACCGCATCGGCATCCATCTTGGCGATGTTATCGTCGAAGGCGACGACATCTATGGCGACGGCGTCAATGTCGCGGCGCGCATTCAGGCTCTCGCCGAGCCGGGCGGCGTGGCGATCTCAAGCGGCACGCGCGATCACCTCGCCGGCAAGATACAGGCTGACTACAAAGACATGGGCGAGCATTCGGTGAAGAACATCGAGCGGCCCATTCATGTCTTCGCGGTTCATGCCAAGCCGGAAGCCGCGCGCGCCACGCGCGTTTCGATCTGTGTGCTGCCCTTCGCCAATATGAGCGGCGATGTGGAGCAGGAATATTTCAGCGATGGCATCAGCGAAGACATCATCACGGATCTTTCGAAGGTTTCGTCGCTGGGCATCATCGCCCGCAACACCGCCTTTCAGTTCAAGGGTAAAAGCGTCGACATTCCGCAGATCGCCAAGCAGCTGAAGGTAAGCCACATCCTGGAAGGCAGCGTTCGCAAATCTGGCAACCGTTTGCGCATTACCGCGCAGCTAATCGACGGCAAGACCGGCGAGCATGCCTGGGCCGAACGCTACGACCGCAATCTCGACGACATCTTCGCGCTGCAGGACGAAATCTCCGAAGCCATCGTCAAGGCGTTGAAGGTGAAGCTATTGCCGGAAGAAAAAAAAGCCATCGAGCGGCGCGGCACGGAGAGCGTCGAGGCCTACAACATCTATCTGATGGCGCGACAGGAATATGTATCCGGGCGCACGGGCGACGTGCGCCCATTCGAAGCGCTTTTTCGGCTGTGTCGAAAGGCGACAGAAATCGATCCCAATTACGCCCAAGCATGGGCGCTGATGGCCTTGGGCCAGATGTGGCTGCGTTACATGCTTGGAGGAAGCGGTGACGGCGGACAGGTGGCCGCGGACCGGGCACTCACGCTAGACGACAGGTTGGCGGAGGCGCATTCGGTGAAGGGTCGCATATTGATGGAAGAGGGCCATAACCTCGAGGCTAGAGCCGAAATCGAACTGGCGCTGAAACTTGATCCGGAATCGCACGAGGCGAACGAGGCCGCCGCGCGACTCAATTTCCGAGAACACCGTCTCGAGGATGCAATCCTGTATTGGGAAAGAGCCGTCAAACTCATGGATCAGGACTGCGGCTCACCGGCAATGCTGATCACCTGTCACACCGCCCTCGGACATGCGGCGCGCGCGCGCGAGGCCGCAGAGGTCACACTTGCCCGGGTGGAGAAAATTCTGGCGCAGGACCGCAACAACGGCGCGGCGCTGGGGCATGGAAGTGTCGCCTATGCCGTGTTGGGGCAGGGCGACCGCTCGAAGTCCCTTATGAGTCGCGCGTTGCTGATCGATCCCGACAATCTGAATATGCGCTACAACTTCGTCTGTAGCCTTGCGAGGTTTCTGAACGATAAGGAAGCGGCCCTTGCCATGCTTGAGCCGGCGTTTGAGAAAATGGGTTCCGGCCTCCTGTACCACTTGAAGGTCGATCCCGATCTCGATCCGATCCGCGACGATCCGCGCTTCAAAGCAATGGTGTTGGAAGCCGAAGCGCGCGTAGCGTCGGGAGACGAAAAGACCGCCTGATGCAGCGCAAATTGACGGCAATCCTTTCCGCCGATGTCGTCGGCTATAGCGGCATGATGGAAGCCGACGAAGCGGGCACGCTTGAGCGGCTCAAAGCCAATCGCGCGCGCATCTTCGATCCGCATGTCACGATCAATGGCGGCCGCCTGTTCAAACTGATGGGCGATGGCGCGCTGGTGGAATTTCCCAGTGTAGTCGCCGCTGTCACCTGCGCGCTCGCCATTCAGGAAGCGACCGAGAAAGCTGTGACGGAAAACAAGCCCGTGCGCTATCGCATTGGCATCAATCTCGGCGAAGTCATTCTCGAAGGCGACGACATCTACGGCGAAGGCGTGAACGTGGCCGCGCGTATTCAGGCGCTGGCGCCGGTAGGCGGTGTTGCGGTCTCGCGCGCGGTTTACGACCAAGCCAAAGGCAAAGCCGCTTTCGCCTTCGACGACATGGGCGAGCACAGCGTCAAGAACATCGAAGCGCCGGTGCATGTGTTTGGCGTACGCGCCACGGGACCGCATCACGAAACAACCGAACGCAAACCCTCGCCCGCCAATCAGATTTCGATTTGCGTCCTGCCCTTCGCCAACATGAGCGGCGATGTTGAACAGGAATATTTCAGCGACGGCATCAGCGAAGACATCATCACCGATCTTTCCAAAGTGTCGGCGCTGAAAGTCACCTCGCGCAACACTGCGTTCACTTTCAAAGGCAAACATGTCGACCTGCCGCAAGTCGCGCGGCAATTGAAGGTTACGCATATTCTGGAAGGCAGCGTCCGCAAGGCCGGCGGTCGCGTGCGCATCACGGCGCAGCTCATCGATGGCGCGGCGGACGGGCATGTCTGGGCCGAGCGTTACGACCGCGACCTCAACGACATCTTCGCGCTGCAGGACGAAATCTCTGAAGCCATCGTCGCCGCGCTAAAACTGAAGCTGCTGCCGGAAGAAAAGAAGGCGATCGAGCAACGCGGCACCGACAATGTCGAAGCCTACAACCTTTTCCTGATGGCCCGGCAATACAGCGTGATCGCAAGCCTCGGCGATGCACGCATGGCCGAGTCCATCATGCGACTGTGCCGCAAAGCGCTCGAACTCGATCCCAACTACGCTCGCGCTTGGGCGCTGATTGCCGTCACGCAGGTGAATTTGCGCTTCTATATGGGCCAGCAGAGCGATGACGGTCTCGAAGCGGCGGAGCGCGCGATTGCTTTGGACCCGAATCTTGCCGAAGCCCACGCCGCCAAAGGAGTCGTGCTGACCTTCCAAACCAAACACGGCGAAGCGCTGGTCGAAATCCAAAAGGCGCTAAAACTCGATCCTGAATCCTACGAAGTGAACAAAGCCGCGGCGCGGCTGTTTTACACCATGCGCAACCATGCAGCGGCGATCGTCCACTTCGAGAAGGCTGCGGACAGCATGGAGACTGATTACTGGGCCAGCGGCATGCTGAACCACGCCTATAATCACGCAGGCGATCAGGATGCCGCGCGCCGCGCAGCGCAGCGCACGTTGGCCCGCACAGAAAAGATCATTGCGCAGGATCCGAACAACGGTTCGGCGATGGGTTTTGCCATCGACGCCCTCGCCAAGCTTGGCGAAGCCGAGCGTGCGAAGAATCTGATGGCGCGCGCATTGCTGCTCGATCCGGGCAATATGAACATGCGCTATAATCTGGCCTGCATTTTGATTGTCGACTTGAAAGACGTCGATGCCGCGCTCGATCTTCTCGAACCACTCTACGAGGAAGTGTCGATCTCGCTGCTCAACTGGTCCAAATCCGATTCCGATCTGGATAGCATTCGCGATCATCCGCGCCACATTGCGATGGTAGTTTCGGCGGAAAAGCGGCTTGCAGGCGAGCAACCTGCGGGCGCCTAGACCGGCTTATCGTTGCGGTATCGGCATCACTTCCATCACTTCGACGCCTTCGCCGGGAAAGATGGAGAAGTGCGGATGGCCTTCGAACATCTTGGCGGCCGCTTCCTGCGACTCCGCTTCGACGATCACATACCCGGCGACGAGATTTTTCGCCGGATGCACGCCGCTCTTCGATGTCTTCAGCGTTTTGCCGAGCGGGCCGCCATTGTCCTTGATGGATTTGGCGTGATCGCTCATCCACTTCGTCCACGCAGCCATGCCCTTGCCGAGTTCGTCCGGGCTCATGTCACCGGGGCCGCGCGCCGGATTTGCCGAGCCCATAAAAAGACAAACGAACTTTTTCATTTTGTTTTCTCCCACCGTTAGTCGTTCAGCGCGCCATAGACGATCTTCTGGAACATCGGGCACGCCACGCGGGCGCCCATGCGCGCGCCACCTGCCACCGCCTGCCCCGCCATGTCGGGTGTCAGCGGCGTGTAGTTCTGGATGAGGAAAATCAGGATCATCTCTTTCACCGGATCGGCTTGCCACCACGTTCCGAACGCGCCCGGCCAACCGAACGAGCCTTTAGAACCGGCGCCCATCCATTCATGCTTCTCCGGATCCTCGATCACTGAAACGCCGAGACCGAAGCCAAGCCCGCTCCACATCGGCATGCCGAGAAACGGAATCGCGCGCTGCTCCGGCGTCAGGTGATTGCTTGCCATCAACTCGAACGT
Source organism: Rhizomicrobium sp. (assembly GCA_035551875.1). Lineage (GTDB taxonomy): Bacteria > Pseudomonadota > Alphaproteobacteria > Micropepsales > Micropepsaceae > Rhizomicrobium. The sequence goes on along the minus strand of DASZML010000066.1, from coordinate 6,258 downwards.
CTCGCGCTTGAGATAGCGCTTGCCGTTGAGTTCGCCCTTGTTGAGCAACATGCGCGCGAACAACAGATAGTCGTCGAGCGTCGAGATCAATCCGCCGCCGCCAGCCGTGTAAGCCGGCGCGGTGTCGTATTGCGGAAACGGAAATGCTTTCAGCTTTCCCGTCGCCTGATCCTGCTGATAGACGACGGCCGCGCGATCGCGCTTTTCCTTCGGCACGTAGAAGTCCGTATCCTTCATGCCGAGCGGCGACAAAATCCGTTCCATGATGAAATCGCGATACGTCGTGCCCGCGACGCGGCCGACAAGAAAGCCGAGCACTTCCGTCGAATGGCTGTAGTGCAGCTGCTGTCCCGGCGGATAGGTGAGCGGGATCGTCGCCAACGCCGCGAGCCACTGATCCGGCGTCTTGTTGTTGTCGAGCGGTTGACCCAACACATCTTCATGCAGCTTGCCGATGGGGCCGCTGGATGTGAAGCCGTACGCGAAGCCCGAACGATGCGTCATCAAATCTTCGACCGTGATCGCGCGGGGCGCGGGATAGGTTTCGTGCAGCGGACCCTTCGGGTCTTTCAGCACCTTCATCTCGGCGAATTCCGGCAACCATTTGGTGAGGGGGTCGGAAAGCTTGATCTTGCCCTCTTCCATCAGCATCAGCGCGGCGACCGACGTGATCGGTTTTGTCATCGATGCGATGCGAAACAGCGTGTCGCGCGTCATCGGCTTGTTGTTTTCGATGTCACGTTTGCCGAGCGTGTTGAGCTGAACGTCCTCGCCCTTGCGCCAGACGAGCGACACGACACCGGAGAGATCGCCATTGTCGATCACGCCCTGCAGCGCCGCTGGCACCGCGGCGAGTTTGGTGGCGTCGAAACCGTTTGAAACAACCTTATCCATGAAAAGCTCCAGCTTCGTTCTGAATGGCGATGGGGCGAACCCGCGTCACAAGCTCGTGCAGGAAAACATCCGGTCTCGTCAACACGGCCGAATGCCCGGCGCCACCGATGGCGATGAACTCCTTATGCGGCGCTTGCACAAAATCGACGTAGGCCTTCGCGAATTTCGCAGGTGTCACGCGATCCTGCGCGCCATTGATCACGAAAAACGGCACGTCGAATTTCGGCCCCAGCTTGCGCGCATCATAGTCGCTGGTTGCGGTGAACGTCTGCTTATTCGCGTAGTTCGATGCCTGCAGCGATTGATAGATGTCCCATAGCGACCAGCCGGGTGCGAACGCGGCCACAAGCCGCAAGTTTGCAAACAGATCGCGCTCCGACGGAATGTCGTAACGCTCCGACCAGTCGCGCTCCACCGAAATATCGTCTTGCTGCTTGTAAGGCGGCGGCCCGATCTTTTGCAGCGCGTCGATGCCGCTCTGATCATGCGCCGCGCGCAGCCGCGCCATGGCATCCGCGTAATTTACCGGCTCTTTTTCCGGAATGGATACCACTTGCCCCGTGCCAACGTAGGCGCTGAACAGGTCGGGCCGTTCCTTCACCATGCGTACACCGATCATCGTGCCCCAGCTATGGCCCAGCGCGATGATTTTGTTTTTGTGCAGGTGATAGCGAAGATTTTCCACAAGCTCGATGCCTTCGTGCGCGACGCTCTCAACGCTCATGCCGGCGCAACTCTTTGCGCCGCTACGCACAAAGGTCTTCCCGGCACAGCGCTCGTCCCACATCACTACGGTGAAATATTTTTCCCACGGTTGCAGCAGCGCCGACACCACCGTTTCGGACGAGCCGGGGCCGCCATGCATGAACAGGATCACCGGATTGCGCCGGTCCTGCCCGCGGATCTGCACCCACTGGTCGATACCGCCAATGCGGATGAACTCCGCCTCTTCGATTCCGTTCGGCGTGTGGATGGCAAGAATTTTCGCATTTTCGTTTTGGCGCCAGGCGCGGTAACCGAGACCGGCGGCGATCAGCACAACAAGTAGCGCGACAATCGCGAACACGCCGCGGAAGACAAGCCGCTTCATATCTTCCCCACCGGCCCTACTTCGCATCGACTCTGCGGAGGGGCCGCGCATCCGTCAACAGGAGGTGACGCTTATGTCAGCTTGGCTGAACCGCTTGATTTCCGGGGCATTTCCCCTTAGCCCGGCGCTATAGTCCTATCGCACCAGATTTTCCGGAGATTCCCCATGTCCACAAGCGGCCTGATGAAGGGCAAGCGCGGCCTGATTATGGGCGTCGCCAACGGCCACTCCATCGCTTGGGGCATCGCCGACGTGTTGCACAAGGCGGGCGCGGAACTGGCATTCACTTACGCGGGCGAGACGTTCAAGAAACGCGTCGAGCCGCTGGTCGCACCGCTCAACCCCGCCGCTGTCATGGATTGCGACGTGACTCAGCAAGGTTCCATCGATGCCTGCTTCGAAGAGTTGAAGAAGAAGTGGGACAGCATCGACTTTCTGGTTCACGCCATCGCGTTCTCCGACAAGAACCAGCTTCAAGGCCGCTACATCGATACGACGCCTGAGAATTTCCAGAATACGATGAACATCTCCGCCTACTCGTTCACGGCCGTCGCGCAACGCGCCGAGAAGATGATGACCAAAGGCGGCTCGATGGTGACGCTGACCTATTACGGCGCGGAGAAGGTCATGCCGCACTACAATGTGATGGGTGTTGCGAAAGCCGCGCTGGAAGCGACCACGCGCTACATGGCCGAAGATCTGGGCAAGCAGAATATCCGCGTGAACTCGATCAGTGCCGGCCCGATCAAAACGTTGTCCTTCGCGGGCATTTCGGATTCGCGCTACATATTAAAGTGGAACGAATTGAATTCGCCGCTGCGCCGTGCCGTGTCGATCGAGGAAGTCGGCAACACCGCGCTTTATCTTCTCTCCGATCTCGGCAGCGCGGTGACAGGCGAGAACATCCATGTCGATGCCGGCTATCATGTCGTCGGCATGAAGGCGGTCGATGCGCCGGATATCTCTGTCGTCAAATGACGCTTAGGCTACGTGACGGGATAACGCTCTATTTTTGCCGTCACGGCGAGACCGAAGCGAATGTCGCGAAGCGTTTCCAGGGCCGAACCATAGACACGGCACTTACCGCGCAAGGCCGCGCACAAGCCGTCGCCATTGGCGCGATGCTGAAGCGCGAAGCGCCGAATGTCTCCGCCCTCGCCTATGTTGCGAGCCCGCTCCAGCGCGCGCGCACGACGATGGAGATCATCCGCCAAACGATCGGCTTGCCGGCGGACAATTTCACGACCGATGAACGTCTGCTCGAAATCAATCTCGGTGCATGGGACGGACTCACGGATGCGCAGGCCAAGGCGCTTGATCCCGCGATGTTCGAAAAGCGCGGCAATGACAAATGGAATGTCCGCGTTCCCGGCGGCGGCGAAGATTACGCCGATGTCGCAAAACGCGCCGAAAGTTTCGTGGCCGATTTAACAAAGGACACATTTGCCGTAAGCCACGGCGCGTTCACCCGTATCCTGCGCGGGCTGTTTCAGGGACTGACCTGGAAGCAAATGTCCGATTTGGACGAGAAACAGGGCGTTCTTTTTCGCGTCGGGGGCAACACAGTCGAGCGCTTCGAATAGGCCCTGCGGTGTCACAACGAAACACGGGATCGTTCAATTTTGAACAATTGGCCTAACGGTTCCTAGTCCCTGGATGCCCTACCGTTCCAGGGGACTGGGGTTCGGGACGATCAACGCAATGGCATTGCGGACAAAAGAGATAACGCAGGAGTCGGCGAAGTCTTTGACTCGCGCCAAGGCTCCGCATGTCGGAGCCGCACACACACCGGCGATCCCGCTCGATATTGTATCGCTACTTGTGCCTTATCGCCGGCACGGCCGCCTCGCACTACGCATCGAGCAAATGCCGCAGAATTCGCGCATGTCGCGTGGCCGCAACAACGGCGATCGCTCCTGGTCGCTGGCAGAACATGAACTGAACGATCTGAGCTATCACCTGCCGCAAGGCCCAATCGACGATCATGCGCTTATGGTGCGGGTGGTGGGCCTCGATCAGGATGGGGCAACGCTTGGGGTGCTGAGCGTTCCGATCACTGTCGCCAAGAATTCGCCGCAAGTAGCAGCGAACGATATCGATCGGCTTTCGGATCATCGCGCTGCCATTGCCATCGCCGAAAAGCGCGCCGCCGAACGCCTCGAAGAAGCCCGCGCGCAGTGGCAAAGCGAAGCCGGCGAAAATCTCGCGCAGGCCGAAGCCGCATTGCGCGCGCAGAGCGATGCGCGGTTCGCAGAAGCGGAAGCACGCTGGAAGCAGGAACTCGAACACGCCAAAGCAGATGCTGCGGCGATTGCGGGCAAGGTTTCGGCAGCGCCGCCCGGCCACGCACCAGCAAAACTCGACCCTCAAACATTGGCCAAGCTGCGCAGCGCGTTGGCGTCGCTGACGGAAGATCTTGCCAGCCGCGATGCAGCCCTGAGCGAAACGCGCGCGCAAATCGCCAAGCAGGATGCCGAGCGCCAAGAGCTTCGCAGCGAATTGGCACGCGTAAAATCAGACGCCGACGCGAAGCCCGGTGCCTATGAACTGGAGAAAGTCCAAAGCGCTCTGGTTGCGGCCGAGACCAACCTTGCCGATCGCGACGCCGATCTCGCCGGCGCGCTTGCCCAGATCGCTCGGCAGCAGACCGAATTCACGCAGCTGCGCGATGAATTGAAACGCGCGCAGACCGACGCCACCGACAAGAACGCCAGCAACAAAACGGCCAATGATCAAACCGCTAAGCTGCAAAGCGCCCTGAAGTCCGCCGAGGCGCATCTGGCTGCACGCGAAACCGATCTGGCGGAGATGCGCGCCCAACTCGCTCGGCAGCATACAGAGACGAACAAGCTTCTCGACGAGCTCAAACGCGCGCAATCAGATGCGGCGGAAAAGCCGGGCACGGACGACCTCAAACGCGTTCAAGACGCACTGGACAGCGCAAAAGCCGACGCCGTTCAACGCGATGCAGCTTTAGCTGCAGCCCGCGCACAGATTGCCAGGCACGAAATAGATGTGGCGGAACTTCGCGCCGCGCTGGAAAGCTCGCAAGCCGTCGCCGCCGCGAAACCGGATGCCGACGAATTGCTGCGCGTAAAAGGCGAACTCACGGCCATCAAAGCCGGTTTTGAAACGCGCGGTGGGGATTTGGCTGACGCCCGCGCTGCCATCGCAAAACACCAGAGCGAAAACGAACAGCTGCGAACAGAACTCGTTGCTGCTCAATCCGCTATCGCTGAAAAAGATGCAGCGTTCGCAGCGCAAGCCAAACGCCAGCAAGCCGATCAACTTGCCGCGGAAATTGCAAACGCCGGCAATGAGACGACATCCGCTGCACAAATCGACCAGCTACGTTCGGAACTGGCCGCAGCGCAAACCGCGAGCGTCAGCAAGGACTCCGCGTTCGCCGAACAATCCGAGCGGTTGCGCGGAGAATTGTCAGCCGCCAAAGCGGCGCTGCTGCGTATCGACTCCGAAATGGTCGAACTGAAAAAGAACAGCGCACAGTCCGAGGACCGTTGGCGCCGGCAATCCATCGACGCGCTCGCCAAAGCTAAAGGCGAATGGGAAAAATCCTCCGCGAAGGCGCTCGCAAAAGCAGAAACGACCGCGCGCGAATGGCAAAGTCAATGCAACGATCTGGAATCGCAGCTTCGCTCCTCTGAAGCTGTGCTCGCAGACATTCGCCGCCGTTCGGCAAAAGGCGACACACCGCATGACGAAAGTGCAGACGTCGCCGATCTGCGCGAGCAGCTTTGCGCGCTGCAATTGAAATTCGCCGAACGCGAAGGCGAACTCGAAGACCTTCGCACGATGCCTGCCGGCAATCGGCGGCTTGTCGAAGAGGATCACATCGTCCTGCGCACCAACCGCATGATTGGTGCCGCGGACGAAGAATTGCCGACGACGAAGAAGGCGCGCGAATTCGCCGTCAGCATGGTCGTCTTCGCGATCGTGACAATCCTGGGCATCTTGTACATGCCCCGCCTGGAATCGTTCCTGCCGTACGGCTGGCAATATGGCATCGACTCCTCAATCGCCGATCTGCGCACATCGCTGGGCATGGATGCACCTGTCGTTGTTGCCGCAACACCGGCGGCGACAGCGCCCGCGAAAACCGCAGCGGTCCCGCAGGCCATCGTCATACGCACCGCGAAACTGCACGCCGGACCGAAGGCGTCGGAAAGCGTTTCGGCGACGCTGCAACGCGATGCAGAAGTCGACGTGCTGGAGCACAGCGGCAACTGGACGCGCGTGCGTTCGACCAACAAAGA
>DASZML010000065.1:0-3268 GCA_035551875.1 Rhizomicrobium sp. | reverse complement strand
CGAGAACCTGGCCCGATTCCCATCGGTTGAAAGCATCCGCATCACGGCCCATCAACGCAGCACGGGATTTCCGGTCGAGCGGCGATTTGAATTTGACGGGTGCCGAGAACCGGCGACCGATCGAAAGCAGCGGTTCTTCCGTAACATCGACGAAGGTGAACGTCTGCTTCGTTTGATCGAGTTCGATCACGCGCTCGTCCGGGCCAGTGGCGTTCTCGCCTTCGAGCGTCAGCGGCAATGCGCCGTTGCTGCCCACAAAACCGAGCCGCACCGGGATCGGCATCGCCTTCTTTTCCGGCTGTCCCGGCGTGGGAGCCAGGTTTTGCGTCAACGTCAAAGTATAGGTGTTGTTGACTGAATCGTATTTGCCATTGGCTTCAACTGTGGGTGTTCCGGCTTGCCGGTACCAAAGCCGAAACTGCGTGAGATCGCGGCCACAAGCGTCTTCGAAGCACTTCACCCAATCTTCCACCGTCGCCGCTTGCCCGTCGTGCCGCGCGAAGTAGAGGTCTGTTGTTTTGCGATACCCCTCGTCACCGACCAGCGTCTTCAACATGCCGATAAGCTCGGAGCCCTTTTCGTAGATTGTCGCCGTATAGAAATTATCGATGGTGATGTAGCTCTGCGGCTGCACGGGATGCGCGAGCGGTCCGGCGTCTTCCACAAATTGGCTCATGCGCAACGCTTTCACCTCTTCGATGCGCTTGACCGGCGCCGAACGCATGTCGGCAGAGAAGGCCTGATCACGAAAAACGGTGAGGCCTTCCTTCAGCGAGAGCTGGAACCAGTCGCGGCACGTGATGCGGTCGCCAGTCCAGTTGTGGAAATACTCGTGCGCCACCACACTTTCGATACGTTCATAGTCGGCATCGGTCGCAGTTTCGGGCGAAGCGAGAACCAGCTTCTCGTTGAAGATATTGAGACCTTTGTTCTCCATAGCGCCAAAGTTGAACGCGCTGACCGCGACGATCATGAAAATATCGAGATCGTATTCGCGCCCATATGCCTCTTCGTCCCATTTCATGGCGCGCTTGAGCGAATCCATCGCATAGGCGGCTTTCGGCTCGTTGCCATGTTCGACATAGATTGCGAGCGCGACCTTGCGGCCCGACATTGTGATGAACTCATCGCGCAATACGCCGAGATCGCCGGCGACCAGTGCGAAGAGATAAGAGGGTTTCGGGAATGGGTCGTTCCACACAGCGAAGTGCCGGCCATCGCCAAGAGGGCCTTTGTCGATGAGATTGCCGTTCGACAACAGGACTGGAAATTTCGCTTTGTCCGCCTCGATGCGCGTTGTGTAGACCGCAAGATTGTCCGGCCGGTCCAGGAAATACGTAATGCGGCGGAAGCCTTCCGCTTCGCACTGCGTGCAGAAAATCCCTTTGGACGTGTAGAGGCCGGAGAGCGCTGTGTTCGCAGCCGGGGAAAATTCGGTGACAATCTTTAGTGTGAATTCGTCGGGAACCGAGGCAATTGTCAGCAGATCGTTCGCGATGTCATACGCGTCTTCGGCGAGAGGTTTGCCGTCGATGGAAAGCGACACAAGTTTGAGATTTTCGCCGTTCAGCACCAACGGCTTGGAATCGCCTTGGCGCGCGACTGTCATTGTGGCCGTAACGCGCGTCAATTGAGGATCGAGCGCAAACGTCAAATCAATGTTGGAGATGCGATAGTCTGGCGCGCGATAGTCTTTGAGATTGATGGCGCGCGGCTCGTCAGTGCGCATGATGATCCCTGCTGCAAAATCAGGCGTGGTATAGCGCAGAGCAGAAGTTCCGGCGCGAAAAACTTTGTAGCCCGAACAGCCCGAAGACTTTATCTGTCGTTGGGCGGCCGGGCTTCCGGATCCACGTCCTGGACCGTACCGCATTTCGGGCAGTAATAGACGATGTCGTCTGGGTGATGTTTGCCCGTGCCGCGCTCGGTCTCGATCGATGCATCCGGCATCGTCTCAAGGTGCGTGCTGCATTTGGGGCAATACATTTTGGTCTTCCCGAAGGCGCGTCTGAACGGCAGCCGCGTTGTTGAAGCCTCATATTGCGGACAATTGGGCTACGCGGCAATGGGATTGTAGATGTCTAGTCCGCCAATGGCTTGACGTTCACGACAATCGCGAGCGGCGTTCCGTCGGCCGCGATAGCGCTATCGTGCGTCACCGCCAGTTTTCCGATATTTTCAAGTGCGTCATTCATGCAGTCCGCAAAATCAACGTCCGACGATTGCGCGCGCACGGTGACGCCGAAAGTCATAGGCCCCGTAGGAAAATAATTGCCTCTCCGGTCGATGATCTGAAAGCCGCCTTTGGCGAGTGCATTGGCGATTTCGGTCGCGAGCCGGAAGGCTTCGGGATCGGCGCTGACCGACGAGATCACCATCGGTCTTCCTGCGAAACTTTTGCAGGCATCGGCGATGCGCCCGGCCCGATCGGCTGTTAGCGCGCGCGGGCTGAGCGCCTCGATGCGCGTCTGGTCCGCGCGGTTCTGTAGCAGGAGTAATACACCTTCTGCCGCGATGGCGACCAGCAAGAGCGCAAAGCCGATCTGCGGAAGGCGAAAGCCGGGTGTCCGCGTTACGCGCCACTGTTCCCAGCCCGTCAGTAGTGCGCCTGCAACGATTGTGAGCGCAACGACAAGGATAGCGATATCGAGCAGCATCAATCCCCCCGGCGCTAATCTACGAGTGCAGTCAGGCGATTGCCAAGCGTCCGGGACGTTGGACAGCTCTTGTGTCGAGGCCAATGTCTAGCTTCGAGGTAGGCAAGACTGCGGCGGCAGTCGGTGTCGGTTGCGCGAACCGATATCGGCTAGCGATTGTGCGGGCGGAAGAAAAGAAGGCCGAGCGCGCCGATCATCAATGCAATGGCGAATGTGTAGGCAACGTTGCCGAAAACGATCTGTTCGGCAGTGGCTGCATTGTGCACGCTCATGCCCATATGCGTGCCCCACAATACACAGTCGCCGACGCCTTCTTCATTCGGTGCGCAGTCAGGATAAAGCGACGTATAAACGCCGAGCCATGGCAGCACGAGTGCCAGCATCGGGGTGATCAGCATGGTGAGCGCCGCCAACAACGGACGACGCGCCTTCAATGCTGCGAGCGACGCCACAAATGCGACACCAATACTGAACAACGTGTCCATGGCGATGAACCAGGAGAATTGAAGCGCGTATTTCAGCGCGTCGCCGATCGGTAGCCCGTGACAGATTTGCGGTCCCGGTGCGCATTTAAAACCCGCTGCGGCGCCCCGCAGAGCCATCACCAGCAA
>DASZML010000064.1:0-3428 GCA_035551875.1 Rhizomicrobium sp. | reverse complement strand
TCTCGATACGCAGCCCTACAACGCTCACACCACGGCGAGCGACGCCCTGTGGCTCGGCTTGCCGGTGCTGACATTGATCGGACATTCTTTCGTCAGCCGCGTGGCGGCCAGCGTGCTGAGCGCCATCCGCCTCACCGAACTCATTACATCAAGCGAACAAGAATTCGAATCGCTGGCCGTCGAGTTGGCCAAAGACCGCAAAGAGCTCGATCGCATCAAGAAAAAGCTTGCCGCGACACGCACGACGGCGCCGTTGTTCGACATCGCGCTCTTCACACGTCACATCGAGAAGGCATACGAGATGATGCTGGAACGCTCCTGTGCGAAATTCCCTCCCGATCATATTGATGTGCCCGCCGACACGTGAATATCAACCGACAATGAGACTCAAGCGCGAGCGGGCTTGTGCGAGCGAGCAAAGGGAGGAGATCCAAATCGAAGCCCTGAGTCGCTCGCCGATCTCAGATCTGCCCCGGCCGCTGCACTGAGATCACGCCGGCTTGAACTGATAGCGAAAACGCCGGTCGCGCTTGAGCTGCGCTTCTCTGCTCATCGCTTCGCCGCGGGTCACGTATCGTTCAGCGTAAATGCATACCCAAACGTTGCCGCGTGTGGATTTCGCGCCCGCGCCGCTGTTGTGCTGCTTGACGCGGCGATCCAGATCCGTCGTCCAACCGACATAGGTTCGCCATTTGCGGCTGGTCGCAATCGCAAGAACATAGACATAGTTCGCCGTCATGGACCGCGCTTTGCCGATCTAGCCGATCTCACGATGCGTGTAGACAATCCATAAAAACAGGCCGAGCCACACGAACAATAGCGCGATCGCCGCGAAAACCCATTCGTACGGCAAGTGGTAATGCGAAAAGGCGAAGGACGCGAATTTACCGGTCCCGACAAATATCACGAGGAACAGCGCGGTTGCGAGCCAGCCTTGCCATGTCGATGGGCCATAGCCATAGCCGAATTGCCGCTTGGTGAACCATGGTTGGCTATCGTCGTCCATGATGCAGCCTCCTTGTTAAAGGGCCGTCGCAGCGGCATGGAGATCGTTGCGGATCGCGATTGCCGCGATCGCTGCATTGCCGACAGCTGTGGACATTTGATCCAGTCCCTCGATGACATCGCCGGCGGCATACACACCTTTGAGCGATGTTCGCTGATGCGCGTCGACGACAATGCAACCCGATTCCGCGAGCGTAAGGCCCAATCGTTTCGCAAGCCCGTTGTGCGGCTTGCATCCCATAGCAACGAACACCGATCCGCTGCGATGAACAGTCTCGCTCGTCTCCAGCACCAATTCTCCATTCTCGATACGAAGCGGTTCGACCGGGCCTTCCGCGATTTTGATCTGCGCCTTTTTCAAGCGCGCCATGTCTTGTGCAGAGAGGTTGTGCTTGCCAAGCGGGCAAAGCAGCGTGATGTCAGATGTAAAGCTGCTTATGAATAGTGCTTCGCGCACGCCATGCTCGCCACTGCCGAGGATGAACACGGGCTTGTCCGAAGACTCAAATCCTTCGCACACTGGGCAATAGTGAATGAGCGTCTGCTGGATGGCTTTCAGGTGTTCGTCTTCGTTGATGAACGCGGGCGAAATATCTTCGATACCAGTTGCGAGTAAGACACTTCGGCACGGATAGGAGTTGCGACTGGTTTTCACTTCGAACGCATTGCCCTCGACGCGAATGTCTTCGACGCGTTCCTGAACCGGCGTGACGCCATAACCTTTCAGTTGCTGCTGCAAGCGTGACAACAATTCCTTGCCGGGAATTCCATCAGGGAATCCCGGATAGTTATGTGACCGCGGAATAATTTTGGCGCGGCTTTCGCCCGCGTCGATAACCCGGCAGCGCAACCGGTACCGCGCGAGATAGATCGCAGCCATAAGCCCACCTGGACCGCCGCCCACGACAACACAATCATCCATCGCTTTTGCCCTGCTTTGCGGCTCATCACCTGAAGTGCAGACGTTCTACAGAACGATTGCAGTTTGCCGCTAGGCGCTCGCTGCCGGTCAAACCGAACCGGCATACTCAGAAAAGTCCGGTAACCGCCTTGACCCAGTTTGGTGTTATAGATATATACACCACCAGTTCAGCAGCACGGCTGCTGAACCCTTGGAGGAGCAAGGTGATGAATCAACTGCAGAATTTCGGCTTGGGAGCGCTGGTGGCAGCCGTTTTGATGGGGCCTCTGGCGTGGGCCAGCGCCGAGAAAGTGGTGGTGCGGACAGGGACATTGGTGAGCGCCGCGATCAACGGCCCCGCTCAGTCCGGCATCAAAACCGTCCACGCATCGGTTCGCGCCGCGATCCTTCCCAAATCCTAGGACCGTCAGGAAACACACATGGATGAGTGGAACGACAATCAGCCGATATACCGGCAACTTCGCGACCGCATCGTCGCGATGATCCTCGATCGCGCGCTGAGCGAAGGCGATCCGCTGCCATCCGTGCGCAACGTCGCCGCCGAATATCGCGTCAATCCGCTCACCGTGATGAAAGCTTACCAGCAGCTTGCGGATGAGAAGCTTGTCGAAAAACGCAGAGGTCTCGGCATGTTCATCGTCGAAGGCGCGCACGCGTCACTGCTCGCCGCCGAGCGCCAACGTTTTCTTTCGGAAGATTGGCCCGGCATCAACGCAACGATCCAGCGCCTCGGCTTGACGCCGCAGGATCTGCGCATCTCCGCCAAGGAGCACTAAACGTCATGGCGTATATTGAAGCACGCGGCCTTCGCAAAACATTTGGTAGCACAACGGCGCTGGATAGCGTCGACCTCAACATTGAAGAAGGCCGCATCCTCGGCCTCATCGGTCCAAACGGCGCCGGCAAGTCGACGTTCCTCAACGCCGTGCTTGGTCTCATTCCGTATGAAGGCCAACTCAACGTGCTCGGCATCGATCCATGGAAAGACCGCGAGGCGCTGATGCGCGATGTGTGTTTCATCGCCGACGTCGCCGTGTTACCGCGCTGGCTCAAGGTGAAAAACGCGATCGACTATGTTGCCGGCGTGCACCCACGCTTCGATCGCGCACGCGCCGAAGCGCTGCTGGCTCGCACGCAGATCAAAATGAACAGCAAAGTGCGCGAGCTTTCCAAGGGCATGGTCACGCAGTTGCATCTGGCGCTGATCATGGCGATCGATGCGAAGCTGCTGGTGCTGGACGAACCGACACTTGGTCTCGACTTACTCTATCGCAAACAGTTCTACGACACATTGCTGAACGACTACTTCGATCACAAACGCACAATCGTGGTGACAACACACCAAGTCGAAGAGATCGAGCAGATCCTGACCGATGTCATGTTCATCAATCGTGGGCGCATCGTCCTCAACAGCCCGATGGAAAGCTTCGAAACACGATTTGTCGAACTTACGCCAAAGCCGGAAAATCTCGCGGCAGCGCGCGCTTTGAAACCCCTGCGT
>DASZML010000063.1:0-9092 GCA_035551875.1 Rhizomicrobium sp. | reverse complement strand
CTCGCTCGCGGGGCTGCTCGATATGCGCGACAACCAGTTGCCGCAACTGATGTCAGAGCTTGGCACCTTCGCGCAGCAAACCGCGCTTGCGTTCAACAATGTGAGCAATGCGAGCAGTGCCTATCCGCCGGCTTCATCGCTTACCGGGCGTGACACTGGGTTACTTTCCACAGACGCCTTGAACTTCTCCGGTAAGACAACGGTTGCCGTGACGGACTCGAGCGGCAATCTCGTTTCGCGCATTGATGTCAATTTCACCAGCGGCACGCTTTCCGTCAATGGCGGCGCATCGCAGAGCATCGGCTCGACGATCGGAAGTTTTACAACCGCATTGAACTCTGCGCTCGGCTCCAACGGGACCGCGAGCTTTACGAATGGCGAGTTGACGGTTGCGGCCAATGGGACCGATGGCGTAGCCGTTCAGGATGACGCAACGACCCCAGCCAACCGCGGCGGCGTGGGCTTTTCACAGTTCTTTGGCTTGAACGATGTATTTCAGTCGGCCGCTCCATCCATTTTGACGACCGGTCTTTCGGCTTCGGACTCCAGCGGATTGACTGCGGGAAGCTCGATGAGCTTTGCGTTGAAGAACGCAAACGGCAATGTCGACAAGTCGGCGACCGTCTCGATTACCGCTGGCATGAGCATCGGGGATGTGATCAGCGCGTTGAACACTTCATTTAACGGAGCTGCGACGTTCAATCTCAATTCCAGCGGCCAGCTTGTGATGACGCCGTCAGCCGCGAACGCCGGCGAGGACTTGAACGTCACGAGCGACACAACGGCGCGCGGCACGACAGGCATGAGTTTCACCGAGCTATTCGGTCTCGGAACCAACCAACAAGCGGCTCAAGCGCAGGGTTTCAGTGTGACGTCCGCGATCTCATCCGGCGCCAACGGATTGCCGTTTGCGCAGCCCAATATCACTTCGACTACCGTCGCGGGCGACCAGATAGTGGGTTCCGGCGATTCCAGCGGCTTGATCGCTTTCCAGAACTTGGCGAACAAAACGCTTTCTATCCCAGCATCCGGAAGCATGGCAGCGCAGAAAACGTCCCTGACGAATTATGCCGCAAATTTCTACCAAGACGTGGCGACGCGAAGTGATGTCGTCGATAGCAATAACACGACGCAGAGCGATCGTCTTACCGAAGCGCAGTCGCAACAGGCGAGTACGTCCGGCGTCAATCTCGACGAAGAACTTTCCAACATGGTGATCTACCAGCAGGCTTATTCCGCTGGCGCACGCATGTTGCAGGTCGGCCAGCAGCTTTACGACACGCTGCTGCAGCTGCCGACGTAGGGAGCTAACCATGACGGTTGAACGAGTAGCCACGAACGCTCAAAGCCAGTTGATGCTCTCGCAGATCATGCAGAGCGAAAACGCACTGAACAAATCCCAGGCGCAGGTCACAACGGGCAAAGTCGCTACGGACTATGCCGGTATCGGCGACAAAACCGCGGTGCTTGAAGCGACGCGCTCTTTATCGGAGCGGACAACCGCTTATCAGTCTGCCACGACCGCAGCGTCTACACAGGTTGACCTGCAGAACACGCAGTTATCCACCTTGTCCGATCTGGCCAACACATTGCGAACCGACATCACCACGGCGGTCGCGAACAATGACGGCTCGCAACTGATGAATAACGCGCAAAGCGTGATGGACCAATTGAACCAGGTCCTCAACAGCAAAGACGCGAACGGCAATTATATCTACGGCGGCGATAACAACGACCAGCCACCTGTAACCGTATCAAGCTTGTCCGATCTAACGTCGCTTTCGAATGTTTCTCAGGCATTTCAGAACGGTACGAAGACAAGTTCGGTGATGGTCGCGGACGGCCAAAGCGTTCAGGTCGGCGTGCTTGCTTCGGATGTCGGCTCGCAGATGATGCAAACGCTGAAAGATATTGCCGACTACGTGAACACAAACGGCAGCCTAACCAGCGACATGACTTCCACACAGTCGAATTTTCTCTCAGGTGAGATCCAATCCGCGACCGATGCCGGCACGCAGGTTAACGCGGTCGCGTCGACAAACGGCAGCAACTATCAGGCACTGCAAAACGCATTGACGACGCAGACGTCGATGTCGACCACGTACAAAGGATTCGTATCCGATTTAGAAAATGTCGACATGGCGACGGCGATCACGAACCTGAACCAAAACCAGGTTGCTCTGCAGGCCGCGATGGAAGTGACGTCGCAGATCGGGCAGATTTCCTTGCTGAATTATCTTCCGGCATCGGGAACCGTCGGCTAAGGCTTGAAGCGCCAAGGCGCGCGGCCTATAGGCTGGCCGCATGAGCCTACCCCTTAACAGTCTCGGCATCGCAAAGGCACCGCGCGATACCCGCGTTGTCGTCGCGATGTCTGGCGGCGTGGATTCTTCTGTCACCGCAGCGCTGTTGAAGCGCGAAGGCTACGATGTCATCGGCATGACCTTGCAGCTTTACGATGCCGGCGCGGCGGCGAAGAAGAAGGGCGCGTGCTGCGCGGGTCAGGACATTCACGATGCTCGCCGCGTTGCAGAAACGCTTGGCATCGCGCACTACGTTCTGGACTACGAAGAGCGCTTCAAGAAGTCGGTGATGGAAGATTTCGCGGCGACCTATGCGCGTGGCGAAACGCCGATCCCGTGTGTCGCATGCAATGAGAAAGTGAAGTTCGCCGATCTGCTGGTGACCGCGAAAGAAATGGGCGCGGATGCGCTTGCGACAGGGCATTATGTAAAGCGCGCCGATGGTGCTGAAGGACCGGAATTGCACATCGCCGCCGATCCGGCGCGCGATCAAAGCTACTTCCTGTTCCGCACCACGCGCGAGCAACTGGACTTCGTGCGCTTTCCACTGGGCGGCATGGAGAAGAGCGCGGTGCGTGATATTGCGCGTGAGCTCGGACTTCTCGTCGCCGACAAGCCGGACAGTCAGGATATCTGTTTTGTGCCGAATGGCGACTACGCGAAAGTCGTACAGCGATTGAAACCCGACGCGGCACAGCCCGGCGAGATTGTCGATCTCGCAGGCCGCGTTTTGGCGCGCCATGATGGAATCATCAATTTCACGATCGGCCAGCGCAAGGGTTTGGGTCTGTCCGGCAATGAAGAGCCGCTCTTCGTCTTGAAGATCGATGCCGCGAACGCGCGCGTGACTGTCGGTCCGCGTTCGGCCTTGGCGACGAAGACTGTGCCGGTGCGCGATGTGAACTGGTTGATTGCGCCGCGCGAGTTGGAAGCGCGGGTAAAGGTGCGTTCGCTGCGTCCACCCGTGCCTGCCCACGTCACGCCCACGGGTGACGGCGCGAATATTGAATTGCTCAATCCAGAAGAAGCAGTGGCGCCGGGACAGGCCTGCGTATTCTACGACCTGAATGGCACGCGCGTTCTTGGCGGCGGCTGGATCGCGCGCAGGGATCCGGTGGCGCTCGCCGCGGAATAAAGAACGCTACTTCGCGTTCGCTTCGTCATATTGCTTGATGAGCTTCTTGGGCGCTGTGTACCGCCAGGCCGCTATCAGATATCCGCGCAGAGCTCTGGCGTCGAGCTTCGTCACATCGACATAGGCCCACAGCAGCGCGCCGGCGCGCATCGGCGCGAAGGCTTTTGGGTCCGCTTCGCTGAGCATCGCCACTTGCTCTTTGGGCAGGCGGAATATCCAGCGTTCGCCGTTCATCCCGTAAAGCGCAAACGTCTTCTTGCCGATGTTGAACCAGAGGCCGTGCCGGTCCCAAACTTCGATGGCCCCAGGCAACGCGAGCGCCACCCGCTTCATAGCGGCATATTTTGGCGGCTTTTTGCTGCGAGCACTGGGCATGGCGGCACATATTATGTCATGGACCGCCGGAACAAGCGTTGCCTTGACGGCCCGGACCCCGCCCATTACATCCGCCGCCTCTGGCTGATCTGGCAGCGTAGCTCAGTGGTAGAGCAGGGGAATCATAATCCCTTGGTCGGGGGTTCAAATCCCTCCGCTGCTACCAGCCGGCCGATGCTTTTGGGAACCACGCCGTTGGCCGATAAGACGATCCCAACCATCACGATCGACGATGTGCGCGCCGCTGCGGATGTGATCCGCGGCACCGTCGAGCGCACGCCGACACATTATTCGCGCACGCTATCCCACATCACGGGCTGCGATATCTGGTTGAAGTTCGAGAACCTTCAATTCACGTCGTCGTTCAAGGAACGCGGCGCGCTGAACAAACTCACATCGCTCACGCAAGAACAGCGCAAACGTGGCGTCGTGGCGATGAGCGCCGGCAATCACGCACAAGGTGTTGCTTATCACGCGGGTCGCCTCGGCATTCCGGCGACGATCGTGATGCCGGAAGGCACGCCGTTCAACAAAGTCAAACACACGCGCAATTTCGGCGCGACGGTAGTGATCGAAGGCGCGACGCTTAGCGAGGCCTATTCTAAAGCTCGCAAAATTGAGGCCAGCGAGAATCTCACATTTATCCACCCGTACGACGATCCGTTGATTATTGCGGGTCAAGGCACTGTCGCGCTCGAATTGCTTGAAGACGTGCGCGACGTCGACACGCTTGTCGTCCCGATTGGCGGCGGTGGCTTGATTTCAGGAATGGCAATCGCGGCGAAAGCCATCAACCCGGCGATTCAGATTTATGGCGTCGAAACCCGCCTTTATCCATCGATGTATGACGCGCTGAAGCAAAAGGATTTGCCGTGCGCGGGTCAGACCATCGCCGAAGGCATCGCGGTAAAAGAACCCGGCGAAATTACACGTAAGCTGGTCGGCGAGCTCGTGAACGACGTGCTTCTCGTTCGCGAAGACGAGATCGAAAAAGCTATTGCCGCGCTTCTCGAGATCGAAAAAACAGTTGTCGAAGGCGCCGGCGCCGCAGCGTACGCCGCCGTCGCGGCCAATCCGGAAATTTTTAAGGGCAAGAAAGTCGGGATCGTTCTTTCCGGCGGCAACATCGATATGCGGCTTCTGTCGAATGTGATCCTGCGCGAGATGATGCGCGAAGGCCGCATCATGCAGCTTGTCGTAGAGATCGAAGATCGCCCCGGCTGGCTCGCCAAGATTGCGACTGTTGTGGGTGAGGCGGGCGGCAACATTCTCGACGTTTCACACAATCGCATGATGACGGATATGCCGGTGAAATCGGCCGATTTGGGCCTCACCATAGAAGCGCGCGACGCAGCACATGCCGCCGAAATTCGCGAGACACTGGAAAAAGCTGGCTTCACGATCCGCAGCCACGCGCAAACCGTGCGCGAGATGCATAGCTAGCGGCTGAATTTTTCGCTCAGCACAATCGAGCTCACAGTGCGCGCGACTCCGTGAGCTTTGCCGATACGGTCCAACGCACTGTCCATGCGTGCGGGCGTGTCCGCTTCGACCGTTGCCATCATGTCAAATGTGCCGGAGACGGCCAGGAGGGAGTGCACCTCGGTCATGCGCTTGAGCTCGGTCGTAATACGATCTGCCTGCTTGGCATCGGCGCTGATCATAACCACGGCGCGCAGCTTCGCGCTTTGTGCTTCATCGCCAAGCTTCACCGTGTAGCCTTTGATGACGCGTTCGCGTTCGAGCCGTGCGATGCGCTCCTGAACGGTGGAGCGTGCCAGCCCCATTTTGCGGGCGAGCGATGCTGCCGGTTCGCGCGCATTGGCTTTGAGCAGCGCGATGAGCTTCGCGTCACTGTCGTGTTTCGGCATTTCGCCGGTCCTCCCTGCGAATCGCCGGACCATAGCGCATTTTCCGGCGCTTCGCCGCCTCGCTTCCGCCGTGGCCCAGAGCTATTTCAACGGCCTATTTCATAGGGCGATTTCGATGAAAAAAGTGATGCTTGTAGGCGGCGGCAAGATTGGTGTCGCTATCACCGAACTTCTCTCCGCAACCAAGGACTACACTGTCACGGTCGCCGATCGCGATGCGGCCAGCCTTGAGCGCATGCCGCGCAAAGACAATGTAGAGCTGCGCAAGATCACCATCGAAAATCCGGTTGCTTTCTCGAAAGAAGTACAGGGCCACGACATCGTTTTGATGGCGACACCCTACCACCTCACGCCGATTATCGCGGAAGGCGCCAAGCGCGCCGGCGCGCATTATCTGGATCTCACCGAAGACGTGGAATCGACGCGCACAATCAAGAAGCTCGCGGAAGGTGCATCGACTGCGTTCATTCCGCAATGCGGACTCGCGCCGGGATTTATCTCCATCGTCGCTTACGATCTGGCGCAGAAATTCGAAAAGCTGCGCGACGTGCAGATGCGCGTTGGCGCGCTGCCGGTGTTTCCGCACAACGCACTAAAATATAATCTGACGTGGTCGACGGACGGCCTGATCAACGAATACTGCAACCCGTGCGAAGCGGTGCGCGATGGCGTTCGCTGCGAAGTTCCGGCGCTGGAAGAACTCGAGCAGTTCACCCTCGATGGCGTCGAGTACGAGGCGTTCAACACTTCGGGCGGCCTCGGCACGTTGTGCGATACGCTCGAGGGGAAGGTCGACAACCTCAACTACAAAACCGCGCGTTATCCTGGTCACCGTGACATCATCAAGCTGCTCGTGCGCGATCTGGGTCTCGGAACGCGTCGCGAAATCTTCAAGGATGTTCTCGAAACGGCGATCCCGATCACCTATCAAGACGTTGTGCTGGTGTTCGTCACCGTGAGCGGCTGGGTCGAAGGACGCCTCACGCAAGAGAGCTACGCCAAGAAGATCTATTCGCAGGTCGTCAACGGCCGCCTGATGAGCGCCATCCAGATCACCACCGCCACGGGTATTTGCGCGATGGTGGATCTTCTTGTCGAAAAGAAGCTGCCGCATGCCGGCTTTGTGAAGCAGGAACAGGCGAAACTGCCCGACTTCCTCGCCAATCGTTTCGGCAAATATTACGCGTGAGGAACTTGGGCGCGTCTGCAATCGTTCAATCCGGAACCCCTCGGAGAACACTCATGTCGGACGATCACGTCACACACGCCTGGAACCTTATGAACAAAATCGGCACCGCAATGCTGATCACCTGGGACGGCCACGCGCAGCGCGCCCGTCCAATGGCGGCGACGGTGAAACCGGCGGAGCACGCGATCTATTTTTTGACCGATGCGCGTCGCGAGAAGGTGGAACAGATCGAAGAATTTCCACGCGTGACGTTGGCGTTTGCCGACACCGGCGGCCAAAAATATGTGGTCGTGACGGGCCTTGCCGTGGTCTCCAACGACCGGGCGAAGATCAAGGACTTGTGGTCGCCTTTCGCGAAAGCGTGGTTTGAAAGCGAAAACGATCCGAACATCCGTGTACTCAAGTTTTCGCCGGACGAGGCGGAGTTGTGGGATAGTCCCGGCACGCTCATTACGACGGTCAAAATGCTGAGCGCCGCGGCGACGGGAACGCGTCCCGATGTGGGCGAAAACAGGAAGGTGACGCTCTAGGCTAGCGTCAAATGGGGCTGGAATGGATTCGAAGGAATTGCTGAAAACGCTCGGTGTGCGCGTTGGCGGAGATGTCGCCGCGCGTTCGCCGATCGATGGCGCAGAAATCGGCAGCGTTGCGTACGACAATGCCGCGAGTGTCGAGAAGAAAGTCACCGCCAGCGTTCAAGCGTTCAAAGCGTGGCGCGATGTGCCGGCCCCAAGACGGGGGGAACTTGTGCGCCTGTTCGGCGAAGAGTTGCGGGCCAACAAGGAAGTGCTTGGTCGTCTGGTCACACTCGAAGCCGGCAAAATCCTTCAGGAAGGCCTCGGCGAAGTTCAGGAGATGATAGACATCTGCGATTTCGCGGTCGGTCTGTCGCGCCAGCTTTATGGTTTGACGATTGCCAGCGAACGTCCCGGCCATCGCATGATGGAGACATGGCATCCGGCCGGTCCGGTTGCCGTGATCTCTGCGTTCAATTTTCCGGTCGCGGTGTGGGCATGGAATGCTGCGCTCGCGCTCGTCTGTGGCGACAGTGTGATCTGGAAGCCAAGCGAGAAAACGCCGCTTACGGCACTCGCCACACAAACGTTGTTCGAACGCGCGATAAAGAAGTTTGGCAACGCGCCGGAAAATCTCTCGCAAGTCGTCCTGGGATTGCGCGATGTCGGTGAGATGCTAGCGAAGGATGCGCGTATTCCGGTGGTGAGCGCCACGGGCTCGACGCGCATGGGCCGAGAGTTGGCACCAATTGTGGCTGCGCGCTTCGGAAAATCCATTCTGGAGCTTGGCGGCAACAACGCGATGATTATCACGCCGAGCGCGAAGCTCGATCTGGCGCAGCGCGCGATCACGTTCTCCGCCGTTGGTACTGCGGGCCAACGTTGCACATCGCTCCGCCGTATCTTTGTGAATGAAAGTGTTTACGACAAGCTCGTTCCAGCACTAAAGAAGATCTATGCCGGACTTCCCATCGGCAGTCCGCTGGAGCGCGGCACGCTCGTCGGCCCGCTGATCGACAAGGGGGCGTTTGATGGCATGCAGCTCGCGCTAGAAGCTGCGAAATCCGAAGGTGGCAAAGTTACTGGCGGCGAACGCGTGCTCTCGGACAAATTCGTAAATGGCTTTTATGTCCAGCCTGCGATCGTCGAAATGCCGGAACAGACGAAGACTGTCTGCCACGAGACCTTTGCGCCGATCCTTTATGTGATGAAGTATTCCAAGTTCGAGGATGCACTCGCGAAGCACAACGCGGTACCGCAAGGCCTATCGTCCTGCATCTTCACTACCGACATGCAGGAAGCCGAGCGCTTCATCGCGGCATCGGGTTCGGATTGCGGCATCGCCAATGTGAATATCGGTCCGTCCGGTGCGGAGATCGGCGGCGCGTTCGGCGGCGAGAAGGAAACTGGTGGCGGCCGTGAAAGTGGTTCGGATAGCTGGAAGGCCTACATGCGCCGTCAGACGGCCACTATCAATTACTCCGACGCGCTGCCGCTGGCGCAGGGCATCGAATTCACTGTTTAGTCGAACCCAATCGTCGCAATTAACCTTTCGTTAAACATCCACTTCAATCCGGCGTGGGCAGGCTTAGGGTTGCCCCGTTGATTTGGGGAATGGATATGCCCAAGACGCTGGCACAATGGACGGGCCTCGCAGTAATCGCGATCGTGGTTCTGGGCTGCGATATGGATGTGGTTTATGCA
>DASZML010000062.1:0-10193 GCA_035551875.1 Rhizomicrobium sp. | reverse complement strand
CGCGCCGTGAACGACGTGCAGGATTTCGACGGTGCTTCGTTTAATTCGATAAAAAATCAAATAATCGTCATACGGCTTTCGCCGGACTTGCACTTTTCGCCGTCTAGAAACCACGGAAAAGGCGCGAGGCATGTTGCCCAGTGCCTCGCAGGCTCTGTAATTCGGCGATATAGATTTCCGCTCGAGTGATGTTGTCCAAAGCAATCCATGCGCCGATCTCGATGAGATCAAGGCGTGCTGCCGCAGTGTAGAAAACCTTCAAGCTCTCTTCTTGGCTTGTTGAACCGCGACCTGTCGAATACGGCGGCGGACCTGGGTGAAAACTTCTTCGGCAGTATGAAGACGTCCCGCTTCAGCGTCGGCAATGCCTTTGTCCAAGGCGGCATTCAATTTCTCGAGCCGTTTTTCCCGCTCGTCCACAAGCCTAATTCCTTCACGCAAAACTTCGCTACGGGAATTGTACCGACCCTTGGTGACCAAATTTTTCACGGTCGCCTCAAGGCGTTTTCCAAGATCGACACTGCTGGGCATGATAACCTCTCAGTTGCTCTCAGAATACAGCAACCGATAATAGTTATCAAGTCGGTGGCGGGGCGTGCATGTAAGATTGCACAAGCGATCCGGCGATGAGCCGCCATCCGTCCACCAGCACGAAGAAGATGAGCTTGAACGGCAGCGATATGATTGTTGGCGGTAGCATCATCATACCCATCGACATCAGAATCGAAGCGACGGCCATGTCGATGATGAGGAATGGCACGAAGATGAGAAAACCGATTTCGAACGCTCGCTTTAGCTCCGACAGCATGAAGGCGGGCGCAAGCGTCGTCATCTCGACTTGATCCGGCGTCTTCGGCGCGGGTTCTTTGCGCATGTCGAGGAACAGCTTCAGATCGGCATCGCGGACATGGCCGAGCATGAATTTCTTCACCGGCACGGACGCTTTTTCGAGTGCGTCTTCCGTCGAAATCTTCTGTTCCATCAGAGGCTGGATGCCGGCCTGATAGGCTTCGTGCATCGTTGGCGCCATTACGAACAATGTCAGGAACATCGAAAGCGAAACGATGACGGCATTCGGCGGCGTTGTTTGTACGCCCATCGCCGTGCGCAGCAGCGACAACACGACAACGATGCGCACGAAGCTCGTCATCATAATCAGAATGGACGGCGCGAGGCTCAGAATGGTGATGAGCGCCACCATCTGCACCAGGCGATCGGTGAAAATGCCGCCGGAAAGATCCACGGAAAGCGTCGAGCCTGCAGCCGAAGCGGCGGATGCTTGCGCCGCAGCAGCAGAAGCGGCGCTGGCAGCTTCCGGCATCAGAAAGACAAGCGCGATAACAAGAAGAGCGAGAACGCGGCGCATCATATCGCGGCCTCTGCGATGTGAAGCGATGGCAATTCCGTTCTCACGACAGGGGCGGGCGACGGAATACCGTTCTCGACAACACTCATGCCTTGCGGGCCGACCATCACCAGATGCTCGGTGCCATCGCGGCGAAGCAGATAAACCTTGTGACGCGGACCGATCATCAAAGTCTCGACGATCGAAAGACGCTTTTGCACCGTGCCTTGCATGACGCCGGGCACGCCGTATTTGCGCGCCGCGAGCCATGCGAAGCCGAGAAGGCCCATTACAAGTATGAGCGCGCCGAAATAGCGTCCAAGATCGAGAACATCCATACGCGGAGTGAAACCGCATCAACCTTAAGCGCGCGTTAAAAGCCGGAATATTTTGCCCGGCACAAACATCCACGTTGTTAAGCGCCGTTTAATCGTTCGGGCGCAATCTCGCTGTTCTTAAGACTAATTTTCCGTAACCGGAGAATGTTCCATGGACATCAGCGACAGCCCGCTTCTCGGCATGTTGCGCGAGCGCATGAACTGGCTGAACTCGCGCCAGGACACGCTTTCGGAAAACGTCGCCAATTCGGATTCGCCCGGCTATCTCGCGCGCGATCTGAAACCGCTCGATTTCGAAGCGGAGATGCGCAAAGCCACTATGCAAGCGACGACGTCGATGATGACGACCGATCCGCATCACATGTCGATCAAGATGCAGAACGACGGTTTTAGCGGCACGGATTCGCCAGACACCGAATCCAATCCCACCGGCAACACGGTTTCGCTCGAAGCCGAAATGATCAAGGTCGCCGATACGCAGACGCAATATCAGACCGCGGCCAATCTCTATTCCAAGGCGCTGTCGATGATGCGCACCGCCATCGGCGGCGGAAACTGAGGGAGACGATAGATGGATCTCAACACTTCCATGATGCTCGCCGCGTCCGGTATGCGCGCGCAATCGAGCCGCATGCGCGTCATCGCGGAAAACATCGCCAACGCGAACTCGACATCGCCGGTGCCCAATGGCGATCCTTACCGCCGCAAAGTCGCGACGATCACCGCCAAGTTTGACGATCATCTCGGCGCGACGATGGTCGAAGCGAGCAAGCCGCAAAACGACATGACGGATTTCCGCCAGCAATACGATCCGGGCAATCCCGCTGCCGACAAGCAGGGCTATGTGAAACTGCCCAACGTCAATCCGCTGATCGAAGTGATGGATATGCGCGAAGCGCAGCAATCCTATGAAGCCGATCTGAACGTGATGGACGCAACCAAGACGATGCTGTCGCGCACCGTCGATCTGCTGAAACGCTAGAGGACTAAGCCATGACCATCGCACCGTCCGCCGCCGCCAACGCCTACCAGGCCATCGCCCGCATGAGCGGGAACATCAACGGCGCTGTCTCCACATCGATGCCGCAGACATCCGGCGTTTCAAGCGGCGGCTTCGGCGATTTTCTCAATGGCGCATTGAAAGATGCCGTCGGCACAATGAAAGCCGGCGAACAAGCCGCGGCACAGCAAGCCGCAGGTCAGGGCGACATTGTCAACGTCGTCAACGCCGTAAACAAGGCCGAGATCACGTTGGATACCGTCGTTGCTGTTCGCGACAAGGTCATCCAGGCCTACCAATCCATCATGCAGATGCCGGTCTAAGGAACGCGCCTTATGAATTCCGCCGAAGCCATTGACCTTGCGCGTCAGGCCATCTGGGTGCTGCTGGAAGTTGCCGCGCCCGCCATGCTCACCGCGCTTGTCGTCGGTCTTTGTATCGGTTTGCTTCAGGCACTCACGCAGGTTCAGGAAATGACGCTGGTGTTCGTGCCGAAGATCATCGCGATTTTCTTGGTGCTGCTCATCACGCTGCCGCTCGCCGGAAGCGCGATGCAAGGGTTGATGACGAATATCGCGACGCGAATAGCAGCCTACTAGCGCGCCCTACATGACGATCCATATCAGCGATCTGACCGGCCAGGTTCTTCTCTACTTCCTGGTTTTCGCGCGCACGAGCAGCATGATCATGCTCTTGCCTGCGATCGGCGATGCCGGCATTCCACCCCGCGTCCGTCTGGGCTTGTCGCTGGCGATTTGTTTCGCGATGGCGCCCGTGGTTGCGCATTTCTATCCGGCGAAAGCGCCGCAATCGGCTATCGGTCTCGCTATCACGCTGATTGAGGAGATCATCCCCGGCCTTCTGATCGGCGGTATGTCGCGGCTCATCATGTCGGCGCTGAGCGTTGCGGGACAAATGATCGCCACGCAGATCGGTCTGGCCTACGCGCAAACCATTGATCCCAGTTTCGGCGAGCAGGGCGTCATCGTCGGCACGTTCTTTTCGTTGCTCGGCACGGTGCTAATTTTCGCGACGAACCTGCATCATCTCGCCATCGCTGCCATTGTCGGAAGTTACACGATCATTCCGCCCGGCGGCGCGTTGCCGTTTTCGGACATGGCGCAGGAAGCGATCAATCTCGTCAGCGGATCGTTCGCGCTCGGACTTCAACTCGCCGCGCCATTCGTTGTGTTCGGTTTCGCGGTGAACGCCGCCATCGGTTTGCTCGCGCGCCTGATGCCGCAGCTGCAAGTGTTCTTCATCGCCATGCCGGTGAACATGCTCGCCGGTTTCTTCTTGATGATGCTTCTGCTGGGATCGCTGATGACAGTGTTCCTCAACTACTACGCGGCCGAGATGGGGCGGTTCGTGAGTGGCTGACGATCGCGACGATGCCCAGCGGACCGAAGAACCTACCCAAAGGCGGCTCGAAGAAGCCGCCAAACATGGCGACGTCGTCAAAAGCCAGGAAGTCACGACGTTCGTGGTGTTGCTGGGTGGGGCGCTCACTATTGCAACGATGGGAAGTTCGAGCGCGCAACACTTCGTAAACAGCTTTCGCGTTTTCCTTGAACAACCCGATCAGATTACGATCGATTCCGGCAGCATGATCCCGCTCTTGCGCGAGATATTGATGTTGCTCGCCGGCATTCTGGCGCCGGCATTCGGTCTCATCATGGCGATGGGATTGGGCAGTCACATCCTGCAAGCCCGCCCGCGCATCGCGCTCGATCGCATCTCACCGGATTTCTCGAAGCTTTCGCTGACCAGCGGCCTCAAGCGCATGTTCGGTCTCGAAGGGCTTTCCAATCTCGGCAAGGGATTGCTGAAGCTTGCGGTGGTCGGATCGGTTGTGTGGACGGTGTTGTGGCCCGAGCGCGGCAACGTCGAATCCATCCTGACGCTGACACCGTCTGAAGTTGCCGCCGAGATGATTCATCTCGTGATGAGGATTCTCATCGCAGCGCTATCGGTGCTCGCGGTGATTGCCGTGCTCGATTACATGCTCCAGCGCTACCGCTTCATGGCGCGCAACCGCATGTCGAAGCAGGAGATCAAGGACGAATACCGCCAGACCGAAGGCGATCCGGCAGTAAAGGCGAAGGTCAAGCAGATCCGCATCGAGCGTTCGCGCCGCCGCATGATGGCGCAAGTTCCGACTGCGACCGTCGTCATCACAAACCCAACCCACTACGCCATCGCGCTCAGATATGAGGCCGGAGTCATGGCCGCGCCCGTATGTGTGGCGAAAGGCGTCGACGCGCTCGCCTTCAAGATCCGCGAAGTGGCGCTGGAGCACGAAGTTCCGGTCATCGAAAACCCACCGCTGGCGCGTGCGCTTTATGCGACGGTCGAGCTGGACGAGGCGATTCCAGCCGAGCATTTCAAGGCCGTGGCGCAAGTCATCGGCTACGTCATGCGGCTAACTGGCAAGATCCGCCCGAATTAACGTCCGCGCCTCGCCACACCCCTCACTGTCATGGCCCGCCGGAGTGCGGGCCACCCAGGTGAAACCTTCTCTACTCTGCCGAACCAGACGCAGCGTTTTCCGCCTCCAAAATGCTCTGCGCCTAACTGGGCGGCCCGCACTCCGGCAGGCCGTGACAAGGAGGGATTTGGGAAGAAACCAGCGCCACATTCGCGTAAACTCGATTCGTGAACGTTCTGACCATTGGAAGCTACGGACTGCCGGCCGGCGCATGGCGCTGGGCTGCGATCGCGTTTGTCGTTCTCGCGCTGGCAGCGGGCGTGGTCGCGATCGGCGCGCCGGATGTGTCGCGTTGGTTGGGCGTCGCGCTGCTCGCCGGTATCGGCGCGCTGGCATCTCTTTTCTTATATGCGATCTGGCCGCGCGAAAGCATGAACACCGCCGAGGCGCGCATGATCGCCGAAGCGGCTTCGCGCGCGAATGTCGCTTGGGTGGTGACAGGCGCGGACGGCGCGGTTCTCGAATGCAACGACGCGTACCGGATTCTCGCGGGCGTCGCGCAGGATGAGTCACCGCCGCCGCCAGAATTGGCGCTGGCGAACGATGCCGCCGCCGCGACGCTTTATCGGCTCGCACGGAGCGCCGCCGATGGCGACGCTCGCGAAGAGAATTTCACGATCGGTACAAGCATCGAGATCGCTGCTGCGGTTCGGCCTCTGTCCGGCGGAAGTGTCGCGTGGTGGTTCGCGCCGCGATTAACGCAGCCGAAAGAAGCCGCGTCCGGCGATGCAAGAGCGCAGCCGATGGTGGCGGCGACGTCCGCTGCTTTCTTTCGCGATGCGCCGTTCGGTGTCGCGATGGCGGATTCCGATGGACGCATCATCGAGGCCAACAATGCGTTCGCGGAATTCTTCGGCGTCGCGCAAGGCCGCGTGCTGACGGATCTCGTCGAGCAATCGGATCGCGCGAATGTCAATGTGCTGCTGGTGCAGGCTCTGAGCGGCGCGCATGCGGCGCCGGTGGAGCTTCGTCCCGTCGGCCAGATGTCGCGCATGGCCGAGCTTTATGCGAGCCCGGCGGCTGGCGAGACCAAGCGCAGTATTCTCTATCTGATCGACGTGACCGAGCAGAAAGCGCTGGAAACGAAGTTCGCGCAATCGCAGAAGATGCAAGCCGTCGGCAAGCTCGCGGGCGGCGTGGCGCATGACTTCAACAATCTTCTCACCGTCATCATCGGCAATTCCGAATTTTTGTTGATGCGCCATCCCGCGGGCGATCCGTCGTTCAACGAAATCAATCTCGTGCATCAGAATGCACTGCGCGCCGCCAATCTGGTGAAGCAGCTGCTCGCGTTCAGCCGCGAACAGACGTTGCAACCGCGCGTGCTGGCGTTGAACGCGGCAATCTCGGAAATCCATCAGCTGCTCAGCCGTCTCGTCGGCGAAGCAAACAAGGTGGTGCTCGAAAACGCGCCGGATCTATGGACGGTGTTCGCCGATGAATCGCAGCTCACCAACGCGATCATCAATCTTGTCGTCAACGCGCGCGATGCGATGCCCAAAGGCGGCACCGTTACGATCCGCACACTGAACGAGAGTTTCTCCGAAGCCACGGCACTCGGCACAGCGCTCATGCCGCCGGGCGATTATGTGCGCATCGATGTTACCGATCAGGGCACTGGCATCGCGCAAGAACACATCGGCAAAATCTTTGATCCGTTCTTTACGACGAAGCCTGTCGGTCAGGGCACGGGACTTGGACTGGCAACCGTGTATGGCATCGTCAAACAGACTGGCGGCTTCATCAGTGTGGAAAGCGAACTTGGCCGCGCCACGACGTTCCGCATTCATTTGCCGCGCTACACAGGCGAGCAACCGGCGGCGCAAGCCGAGTCTGCGCCCGCACGCGACATCACCGGACAAGACACGGTCCTTCTGGTCGAAGACGAAGAAGCGGTGCGCAGTTTCGCGGCGCGTGCGCTCCGCGTGCGCGGATATAAAGTGCTCGAAGCGGGCGGTGGCGAAGAGGCGCTAGAGATCGTTAACGAGCATTCCGGCACGATCCATCTTCTGATCACCGACGTCGTGATGCCGAACATGGATGGGCCCACGCTCGTGCGGCAGATGAAGCGTCTGCGGCCCGAGACCGCCGTCATCTTCATGTCCGGCTATGCGGAAGAAGCGTTCCGCCGCAATGCGGAAAACGCCGCCGACATTCACTTCCTGCCCAAGCCCTTCGGCCTCAAACAATTGGCCGCGAAGGTGAAAGACGTGCTGTCCGCGGCACCGGCGTCTTAGCAGTAATGCATCACCTCCCCCCCTTGAGGAGGTCGTAGATCCCGCGCTTGTTGCGGGAGGGAGTTTTCGCAGCAATTGCTGCACCGGTCATCTGCTTCAGCGCGGTCTCCGCATCGCGATCACAGTTGGAAGCAGGAAAGGTGATGACGGCGGATAGCGTTGCGGTCCTCTTGCCCCAAGGAGCACGTCGCCTTCGCGCTAGGTAGAGACGAGACTTCGAACTTCCGAGGTATCCGGGAGGCCACGCTGCGCGGAAAACGGGTCCGTTCATCGGTGCTCGGGCATCGAAGATTGCGGGCTGCCTAAGTTGGCAACAACTCGCTGATGCCACCTTGCGAGCACTAGCCGAACTCAATCAGTTCTCGCACAGTAAACCGGCTCAATTATCAACCTTGAACCCACGCGTGAAACTATCGATTGCTGCCGCCCTATGAAGGACAAGACGCTCGAAGCTGCTCAGGACCGTCTTTCGATGGCCCGAAGGCTAGACGATGTCGTCGGGTTCGATTGCACGCTCGGTGTGCTCGGCCGACGGTGCGACCTTCGTTCTGCGAGACGAAGGTCATTGTCACTATGTCGAAGAAGTCGCCATCGCCCCTTCTGGACGGGCCAGAAATTCCCGATGGAAACCTGCATCTCCGGCTGGTGCATGCTGAATGACGAGACCGCCGCCATTGAAGACATTTTCGCCGATGCGCGCATACCGCACGATGCCTATCGCAAGACTTTCGTGAAGAGCCTTGTGACGGTGCCGATCAGCCGCGGCGAAGCTATCGCCGCCATGGGCACATATTGGCGCAGCAAGGGAGCCCTTTAACGAGCGCGATGTGACCGCGGTGCAAACACTCGCATCCTCGGTCTCCGACGCGATCAAGTGCCTTGGGCTTAAGCTTCCCGGTCTGGGTCCGCCTAAACAAATCGACGCCGCATCACGAGTCAGCGATGCAGCGCAGATTATTGTTCACTTAAGCGATTAGACGGCTGCGATAACCTTCCGGCGCTGGATGAAAGCGAACCCCGCCAGCCCAAGCAACGCCATACCAAGGATCGCCAGACCTGTCGGCTCTGGAACAACCGCAGTTGACTCAAGAGTGGCCGTCATCGAGCCCGATTCCAAAGACCCTTCGTCGTTGTAATAAAAAATGAACCCCCCCGTTGTCTGCAGATCGTAGCGGTGCGGTGTTGTGCCAATCTGTTGTGCGAAGGTGATGTCATTAAGTGCGCCGTTAAAGAACTGAACCGTCGAAAGCGCAGCCCCCGTGCCGGGATACGTGAACGTCTGACCGTCGATTGTGAACGACAAGCCGACCACATTCGCAAGCGGGACGTTCACCGTTCCGGTTGTGCTAACGGCAGAGGTTAGCGTCAACGCTCCACCACCCGTATAGGGCGTGCCGGAAAGTGTAATGTCGTAGATAGCATTCGCCGATGCGCTCGCGCTCATCATCGTCGCGGCAATCGCAGCCCAAACCAACGCCTTCAACATGTGCATGAAACCAACCTCAAGGTATCGATACAGCCCTACAACGCAAGCATTATGCCAATCCTTGATGCTTGATTTCATTGGCAGAAATTTTGCGCGGCCTTGGCCGACTGTAAAGTTTCCCGACAGTGGCCGCTCGTCGCAACACAAGGCGCGCGACAAATAAATGTTATGAGCGACGTGCTATTTGCCGCTCAATAGGTCCTTCACCGTACCGCTCGCCTTACCGAAATCCATTTGTCCGGCGTGGCGTTCTTTCAGCGCTGCCATGATCTTGCCCATGTCCTTCATCGACGTCGCGCCGACATCGATGATCACGGCCTGAATCGCCGCGCGCGATTCTTCCGGAGACATCTGTTTCGGCATGAAGGAACGGATGATCTGCACTTCCTCGCGCTCGTTCGCCGCCATCTCCGGGCGACCGCCTTTGTCGAACGCTTCGGCGGACTCCTCGCGCTGTTTGATCATCTTGCTGAGGAGGCCGAGAATCTCATCGTCGGAAATGCCTTCGCGACTCGTTTCGGTCCGATTGGCGATGTCTTTGTCCTTGAGCGCCGCATTGACCATGCGCAGCGTCGAGAGGCGGCGCTGATCTTTCGCCTTCGTCGCCTCTTTCATCTGCTCGTTGAACTGCTCGCGCAGGCCCATATCGCTCTCCAAATACAGCTAGTTCGTCATGGCCCGACCGGTCCGGGCCACCTATTTTCCTGCCGTTGCTAACAGAAAAATTGGTCGTCCGCATAAAGCGGGCGATAACGACAAAGTAACACGTTGACCCCTGCCGGGTGCATTCCTATTTTCCCGCAAATCGGAGCCCCCATGACTGATCAATCGACCGCAACCGCCGCACGTCCGGCGGCGGATATTTCGCGCGCGACAGCGCTGCTCGTTCTGGCGGATGGAACAGTTTTCTCGGGGCATGGCTTCGGTGCGGAAACGAGCGCCGTCGGCGAAGTGTGTTTCAACACCGCCATGACCGGCTATCAGGAGATCATGACCGATCCGTCCTATGCCGGTCAGATCCTGGCATTTACGTTCCCGCATATCGGCATTGTCGGCACCAACAGCGAAGACATCGAAGCAACGACTCCGGTGGCGCGCGGCATGGTCGTGCGCGCGGATGCGGAAATGCCGTCGAACTATCGCGCTATCGCCACGATGGACCGCTGGCTGAAGCTGCACAACATTCCCGCGATCTCCGGTCTGGACACGCGCGCGCTCACCAATCGCATTCGTGAGAACGGCATGCCGCATGGCGTCATCGCGCATTCGGCGAATGGAAATTTCAATATCGATGCGCTG
>DASZML010000061.1:0-5626 GCA_035551875.1 Rhizomicrobium sp. | reverse complement strand
CGGTATCGGCGTCGAAGGCGCGATCCGCACGCAAAGTCTGATCGAAATGAGCCTCGGCGTCGCCATCGGCGCGATCACGTTCGCGGGCTCGATCATCGCGTTTGCCAAGCTCAACGGAAACATGAGCGGCGCGCCGATCATTCTTCCGGCGCGGCATCTGCTCAACATCGTCATCTTCCTCGGCATCGTCGCGCTGATCGTGTTCTTCGCGATGCATCAGCCGGCATGGGCGTTCTGGGCCATTGCGGTGCTGAGCTTCGTCTTCGGCATCACGCTCATCATTCCCATCGGCGGCGCAGACATGCCGGTCGTCGTCTCGATGCTCAATTCCTATTCGGGATGGGCGGCGGCGGCGATGGGCTTCACGCTCGAGAACACCGCGCTCATTATCACCGGTGCGCTCGTCGGATCGTCCGGTGCCATCCTCTCCTACATCATGTGCAAAGGGATGAATCGCAGCTTCGTCTCCGTGATCCTCGGCGGCTTTGGCGGCGAAGTCGGTGGACCGAAAGGCCCGGCCGAAACGCGTCCCGTCAAACAGGGCAGCGCGGAAGATGCCGCCTTCATCATGAAGAACGCAGGCAGCGTCATCATCGTGCCGGGCTACGGCATGGCGGTTGCGCAAGCGCAGCACGCCGTTCGCGAAATGGCCGACGTACTCAAGAAAGAAGGCGTGAAAGTCTCTTACGCCATCCATCCCGTCGCGGGCCGCATGCCCGGCCACATGAACGTGCTGCTCGCCGAAGCGAACGTGCCGTATGACGAAGTGTTCGAGCTGGAAGATATCAACTCGCAATTCGCGCAGGCCGATGTCGCTTACGTGATCGGCGCGAACGACGTCACCAATCCCTCCGCCAAGACCGATCCCAAATCGCCGATCTACGGCATGCCGATCCTCGATGTGGAACGGGCCAAGACCGTTCTCTTCATCAAGCGCGGTATGGGTTCGGGTTATGCGGGTGTGGAGAACGAGCTGTTCTTCCGCGACAACACCATGATGCTCTTCGGCGACGCCAAGAAGATGACCGAAGAAATCGTCAAGGCGCTAGGATAGAGCCGCGATGTTCCAGCACCTTTTCGCCTGGGTGTTTGGTATTCCCGCTTCCGATGAGCGCGAAAACGCTTTTCAGAATGCGACGCTTGGCCTGGATAGCGGTGACGCGGTGCAGCGCCTGCGCGATGGCGTACAGCACAATACCGAAAAGGCCGGCGCGCTGCTCGCTGGCGAGGGACTCTTCATCGTCGCCGATACCTTCGCGCTGGATCACGACTGGCCGAGAATTCCTGTGCTGATCTCTCTCGTCTGCCTCGTGTTGGGCGCATTTCTCGTTATGTCGATCTTGCGTAGCACGATGCGCATGTACCGCCATCCCATTGCAGGCGCGAACCCGGCGCGTTTGGTGTACCATCTGCTGCTGTCGCGCATGATCCGCTTCAATCTCGCGCTCTATCTGACCTTCGCGTCGGTTCTGCTGCTCGGCATCGCCGCGGCGAGCCTCGTATGAAGATCCGCGAAGCCGATCTCGCGCGCGACAAGCCGGCGCTCCTGTCGTTCATCATGGGCTCGCAGGTTTTCGAATATGCGATCGAACCGAATCGGCGGTTGGACGAGCCTGTCGCCGCCGAGCATTTCGACAAACTCACCGCGCATCTTGCCGAGCATGGTGGTGTGATGTTCGTGGCGGAAGACGAGAGTGGCGCGCTGCTCGGCTGGTCTGTCGTCGGCGAGATCAAAGGCGAAGCGTTCGTCGTCGCCGAAGAGCGCAACTTCGCCTACATCTTCGAACTCTTCGTCGTCGAAGGCACACGCGGGCAGGGCGTCGGCCGTGCATTGATCGCACCGTGCGAAGAGTGGGCGAAGGCGAAGAACTTCAAAACGATCCAGATTGGCGTTCTCGCCGGCAACCATCGCGCCGCGAAAATCTATCGCGAAGCCGGGTATTCCGATTACGCGATAGAGCTGCGGAAATATCTGGGCTGAGCGTTAGCGGAACACATGCAGCTGCGCGTGTTGCAGGAGCATGACCGTTTTGGCGTCGCAGATACGGCCGTCCGCCATCATCGCAACCGCATCGTCGAAGCCAAGTTCGAGCACTTCGATATCTTCGCCTTCGTCCTCGAGGCCGCCGCCTTTGCCGCTGCGATCGGCAGGATCGTACTCGCCGATGAACAAGGTGAGCTTCTCCGTCACAGAGCCGGGGCTCATGAATACGTCGAACACTTTGGTGACGTTGCGCGGGCGATAACCGGTTTCTTCTTCGGTCTCCGCAATGATGCGCGATTTTGGATCGGCATCGTCCAGCAATCCCGCCGCGGTTTCGATCAGCATCTGCCGATAGCCATTGAGAAACACCGGCATTCGGAATTGCCGTGTGAGGATGACGCTGCGCTTTTCGCGGTTGAACAGAAGGATCGCGCAACCATTGCCGCGGTCATACGCCTCTCGGCGCGTCGCCTGCCATTCGCCATCGCTGCGCTGCCACGCGAAATGAACGTTCTTCAGGATGTAGTGGTTGTCGGAAAGAATATCGATCTTGTCGATCCGCACACGGGAGGAGATGTCGTCGCTCATGGCCGTTCGCTATTGAGAGGGAATTGGCGTATCGCTGTGCTCAGCAAGCGAGGTATCGTGGACCGCATTCCCAATGCAAGCGATCTGACTGTCGAGGAGATGGCCGCGCTTCGCCTAGTTGTCGATCATAGTTTCATGAGCCGCGCATCGTTGCCGAAAGCGCGGCGCGAACGCCTTCTGGAACTTGGTCTCATCGCCGATGCGATGGGCGGCGTCATGCCCACGCTCGCGGGCCGCATGGCAGCGCGCCGGTAGCGGTGGCCACGATTTGTTATTCGTCGAACGTCGCCGGCAAGCGCCCGGCTTTGAACAGATACACAGGCTCATCGTCGTAATCGCCGAGCTCCGCATCGCCGGTCGTCGAGAACGCAACCACGCCGAGCTTTGTCGCCGCGAGGCGCTCTGCCATACGCTGCGCCGCATCGGCAGTCTTGCACGAGACTGGCTTGTCCGCTTTCAACGCCGATCCGCGTCCGGCGACGAACGCCTGCACAACGTAATTCGTTACGCGCGCCATGCTCAGTCTTTCGCGGCATCCCGCGCGAGGCGAAGCGCACGCAACTTGGCGGTCTTCTCGTCGCTGACCGTGCGCTCGGTTTCCATCGCTTGATAGAGCATTGCTTTGCGCGTTTCTTTTTCGCGGAAAAATTCGTTGGCCTTGCGGCGCTGCGCTTCGCGGTTGCGATCCGGCGGCGTGTTTGCGTTCTGCGGATTGTCGGACATGCGAACCTCGTTCGAATAAGAGAAAAATAAAACAGGCGGCGCAGTCTCCCGCGCCGCCTGTCTCAAAGCTTAAGGCGAATTACAGCGCCTTGAGATTGACGGCCTTGGCGCCGCGCGCGTCCGGCTGGCTGTCGAACGAGACCTTCTGGCCTTCGTTCAGCGAGCGCAGACCGGCAGCTTCAACGGCGGTGGCGTGCACGAACACGTCCTTGCCGCCATCTTCCGGCGAGATGAATCCAAAGCCTTTGGAGGTATTGAAGAACTTGACTGTACCGATGGTCATTGCGTTTTCCTTTGCATCATCGGGTTGCGTGCGCGCGAAATGCGTGAACGCACATGGAAAACGCTGGCATCAGTTTGTCGAAAGAATTCCATTTCGTCCGGCGCGCAGCTAAGCGGGTCGTAATTCACTGGAGCGCTTCGTCTGACGGACGTAAGAACCATGCGCGCGCCGTATAGACTTCTGGCGGGCGAATAACAATGTGGGATCGCCCTTTTCTGTAAAATTTCGCACGGTCGCCGCGCGATTTCCTGCCGATTCAAGCGGTTAGGCGGTCGGTCCGAAAAGCGCCCCGGGGGGTCCAGAACGCGATATGTGCGGCGCCGCAATCCGTTATGCTGGCCGCGCCGATCGTCCTTTAGCCGGCTGATGCCCAGTCAGCCATTTATGAAAGTGTGCAAGCCGACATGAAAGCCGACGAGCTAAGGGCAATCCAGACGCCTCTGAAGGAACGCTATCGGCAGGCGCCCGAGAGTGCGTTGATAACGCTGCGCGCGAAAGGAAGTCTCGCTGAAGGCGTCACGTGCAATGTTGAAACGGGCAAGGCGCTTGTCGCCGCCGGACTTCACCCCGCGACGGGTGGCACCGGCCTGAGTGCCTGCTCGGGCGACATGCTGCTGGAAGCGCTCGTCGCCTGCGCCGGTGTCACGCTGAACGCTGTCGCAACATCGCTCGGCATTGAATTGCGCGATGCATCTCTTCTGGCAGAGGGCGATCTGGATTTTCGCGGCACGCTGGGCGTGGCCAAGGATGCAGCCGTCGGTTTCCAGAACATTCGCCTTCAAATCACGTTGGACACCGACGCGACCGAAGAACAGATTGCCACGCTTCTGCGACTGACCGAGCGGTATTGCGTCGTTTTTCAGACGTTGGTGCATCCGCCTACGATCACAGTAAATCAGGCGGCGGCGCATTAGACCCATTATATTAGTCGACGAGTTTGTATCGTCATTTATTTCAACGTTTCGGGGACGTGCATAGCATGCCGATGTACATGGATATTCACGAGCTTCCGGGCGTCACTTCGGACGCAGTTGCGAAAGCCCACATTCTCGATCTGCATGCCCAGGCCGGTCACAATGTGGACTATGTCAAATACTGGGTGAACGAGAAGCAGGGCAAAATCTTCTGCCTGTGTCATGCGCCTACCGCGGAAGCCGCCGACGCGGTGCATCAGGAAGCGCACGGTTTAAGGGCGGCGCGGATCATGGAAGTAACGCCCGAAGTTGCGGAAGCCTTCATGGGTGCCGCGGAAACCGATAGCGCGGGCGCGGTACTGCTTCCCGGCGCGGCCGAACACGATCCCGGAACGCGCACGGTGATGTTCACCGACATTGTGGGATCGACGAGCATGACCCAGCGCCTGGGCGACGACGTCTCGCTCGCGGTGCTTCAGTGCCACGACGACATCGTGCGCGCCGCTTTGAAGGCATCGAACGGACGCGAAGTGAAACACACCGGCGACGGAATCATGGCGGTGTTTTATTCGGCGGCATCGGCGATACGCTGCGCAATGCTGGTGCAGCAGAACATCGCGCAGCACCGGAAGGATCATCCCGATCAGTCGCTGCAAGTGCGCGTCGGTGTGGCGGCGGGCGAACCGATCGAGCATCACAACGATTTTTTCGGCTCAACCGTTCAGCTTGCGGCGCGCCTCTGCGCCCATGCCGATCCGGAACAGATCCTCATGTCGAACGCGGTCGCCGAATTGTGCATCGGCAAATCGCTTCCGCTCGAACATGTGGGGCACGTCGAACTCAAGGGCTTTGACCAGCCCGTACATGTTCACTGCGTGAAGTTGCGCTAGTTCGTGATTCAAACAAAAAGGCCGCCCGGAGCGGACGGCCTTTTCGAAACTTTTCTCCGGTCTCGGAGATTATTTCTTCGGTGCGGGCAGCACGCCTTCGCGTTGCAGGCGCTTGCGCTGCAGCTTGCGATAGCGGCGGATGGCTTCCGCGCGTTCGCGGGCGCGCTTCTCGCTCGGCTTCTCATAATGTCCGCGCAGCTTCATCTCGCGAAAGATGCCTTCACGCTGCATCTTCTTCTTCAGG
>DASZML010000060.1:0-14223 GCA_035551875.1 Rhizomicrobium sp. | reverse complement strand
CGAAGGGCGGCAATGGTGGATTTGGCAACGCGCATTTCAAAAGCGCGACGAACCAGGCGCCGCGTCACGCCAATCCCGGCCAACCGGGCCAGGAGCAGACGATCATTCTGCGCTTGAAACTGATCGCCGATGCGGGGCTGATCGGTTTGCCGAACGCAGGCAAATCGACCTTTCTTTCGCGCGCATCGGCGGCGCGTCCAAAGATCGCGGACTATCCGTTCACGACACTTAATCCGCAACTCGGTATGGTGAAGATTGACGATCGCGATTTCGTTTTGGCGGATTTACCCGGCCTGATCGAAGGCGCGCATGAAGGCGCAGGTCTCGGCGATCGTTTTCTGGGTCATGCCGAACGATGCAATGCGATCCTGCATCTGGTGGACGGCACACAGAGCGAGATCGTCAAGGCCTACAAGACCATTCGCCGCGAGCTCGAAGCTTATGGTCATGGCTTGAGCGAGAAGCCTGAGGTGCTTGTGCTCAACAAGGTCGACGCGATTCCGCAAGCGGCACTCGTAAAAAAAGCAGCTTCGCTTGAGAAGGTGAGCGGCAGCAAAGTTTATCTGATGTCAGGTGTGTCTGGCGAAGGCGTGAACGACGTGTTGCGGACAATCGCAAAGCTCGTTGCCAAGCGTGGCACGAAGGCCGTGGCGAAACCTGCGCGCGCCAAGCAGTGGACACCCTGAGCACTCCGATGCGCGATTTCTTTTCGAAAAGCAAAAGGATCGTTGTGAAGATTGGATCGGCTCTGTTGGTCGATCCTGATACCGGCGACGTCCGCCGCAACTGGCTGACATCGGTCTGCGCCGATCTTTGCGAACTGCGCGCGCAAGGCAAAGAGATCATCATCGTTTCGTCGGGCGCGATTGCGCTTGGTAGGCGCGCGCTGGGCCTGAAGACTGGTGCGCTGAAACTGGAAGAAAGCCAGGCCGCGGCTGCGACGGGGCAGGTGAGTCTCGCGCAGGCTTATGCCGAGATATTCGCGGCGAAAAGCATTACCGCCGCGCAAATCCTCCTCACGCTCGAAGACAGCGAGGAACGCGACCGCTATCTCAATGCGCGCGCCACGTTGAAGACGTTACTGTCTCTCGGCGCAATTCCAGTCATCAATGAGAACGATACCGTGGCGACCGCCGAAATCCGTTTTGGCGACAATGATCGTCTCGCCGCACGGGTCGCGTCTATGATGGAAGCAGATTGTCTGGTGCTGTTGTCCGATGTCGATGGGCTCTACACCGCCGATCCGTCGCTCGATCCGAACGCAACGCATATTCCCGCTGTTCCGGCCATCACGCGCGAGATTGAAGCGCTTGCCGGTGAATCGCGATCGGGCTTTGGTCGCGGTGGCATGGTGTCGAAACTCATTGCCGCGAAGATCGCGACCGCGGCGGGTGCGGATGTGATTATCGCCAAAGGCACCATCGAACATCCGCTGCGTGGTGTCATGGAAGGCGCGCGTTGCACATGCTTTCAAGCCAGCGGAACGCCGGTTGCCGCGCGCAAGCGCTGGATCGCAGGTGGGCTCAAGCCGCAAGGCGTGCTGATCGTGGATGCCGGCGCGGTGCGCGCTTTGTCGGAGGGCAAGAGCCTGTTGCCTGCGGGCGTGCGCCAGATCGATGGGCGTTTCGAGCGCGGCGATGCGGTTGTTGTGCGCGACCAATCCGGCAGCGAAGTCGCACGGGGGCTTATTGCTTACAATGCCTCCGATGCCGAGCGCATCGCAGGAAAGCGCAGCGCGGAAATCGAAGCTATCCTTGGCTATCGCGGCCGCGATGAGATCATCCACCGTGACGATTTGGCTTTGCTGGCGGATGCTGGGCCATGAACGCGCGCGAAAATCCCGAACTTGCGCAAGAGATGTTTATCATCGGTCAAAACGCGCGCGACGCAGCAAGAACGCTTCGCCAAGTTTCCACGGAAGAGAAAAACAACGCGCTGCTTGCAGCGGCAGAGGCGCTGCGCGCATCACAACGCGAAATTCTCGCGGCCAATGCAGAAGACCTGGCAGCCGCGAAAGACCTTTCACCCGCGCTACACGACCGGCTCCTGCTGGACGAGACGCGCATCCAAGCGATGGCGCGCGGATTGGAAGACATCGCCGCCCTTCCCGATCCGGTGGGGCGCAAGCTTGCGCGTTGGCAACGTCCGAACGGGCTAGACATTGAGCGTGTTGCAACGCCTATCGGCGTGATAGGTATCATCTATGAGAGCCGCCCCAACGTTACAGCGGATGCCGGGGCGCTGTGTTTGAAATCCGGCAATGCCGTCATTCTGCGCGGAGGCTCGGAGTCGGCGCGGTCTAGTGCGGCGATTCACAAGGCGCTTGTCGCGGGCCTGCATGATGGGGGATTACCCGAAGGTGCGATCCAGTTGGTCGCAACAACGGATCGCACCGCGGTCGGCATGATGCTGGAAGGTCTCAAAGGCAGCATCGATCTCATCATTCCGCGCGGCGGCAAAAGTCTCGTCGCTCGCGTGCAATCCGAAGCGCGTGTGCCCGTGCTCGCGCATCTCGAAGGCATCTGCCATGTCTATGTGCACGAGAGCGCCAATGCCGATATGGCGCGCAAAATTGTGCTCAATGCCAAGATGCGTCGCACCGGCGTTTGCGGCGCGGCGGAGACGTTGCTGATCGATCGTTCTGTTCTGAATTCCGTCGGCGTCACAATCCTCGACGACTTGAAGAACGCCGGTTGTGAAATCCGCGGCGATGCAGCCGTGCAATCGGTGTTCAAAGATGCCAAAGCTGCGACTGAAGCCGATTGGTCTGCCGAATATCTCGATGCGGTGATCGCCGTGAAAACGGTCGACGGCATCGAAGATGCCATCGCGCACATCGAGCGCTACGGCTCGCATCACACCGAATCCATTGTCACAGAAGATCGCGCGACGGCCGAGCGATTTCTTGCCACGCTCGATTCAGCGATCGTGATGTGGAACGCTTCTACGCAATTCGCGGATGGCGCCGAGTTCGGCATGGGCGCGGAAATCGGTATCGGAACCGGCAAGCTTCACGCGCGCGGCCCCGTTGGTCTCGAACAGCTGACGACGTTCAAATACGTCGTCCGCGGCAACGGTCAGGTTCGTCCATGACGCTGGGCCACAAGACATATCCCTGGATCAAGCCCCCCGGTCCCGTCGCCCGCGGACTCAAAATCGGTTTGCTGGGCGGCTCGTTCAATCCGGCGCATGAAGGCCATCTGCATATCAGCGATGTCGCGATCAAGCGTCTCGGTCTGGATTATGTGTGGTGGCTGGTCGCGCCGCAGAATCCGCTCAAGCCCTCCATCGGCATGGCACCGCTCGCCGAGCGTTTGTCCTATGCCGCCGCCATGTTCGAAAACCAGCGGCGCGTGTTCGTGATGGATATCGAGCGCGAACTCGGGACGCGCTACACCTTCGACACACTGGCAAAACTCAAGCGCCGCTTTCCGGATGTGCATTTCATCTGGTTGATGGGCTCGGACAATCTCGCAAGCTTCAAGCATTGGAAGCGGTGGGACGAGATCGCGAAAACGGTGCCCATCGCTGTCGTCATGCGTCCCGGATCGACCTTGGCCCCGTTGTATTCCAAGGCCGCGCAACGCTTCGCGCCGCACCGGCGGGACGCGGCAAGCCTGTGCCGGAATACCATCAAACGGCCGCCCTTTCTCACCGTGCTGGACGGCCCGCGCAATGCGCTCAGTGCGACAGAGTTGCGCAAAAAGGCAGGCTGGAGCGAGGCCTTGGTGCGCGGGATTCCGGTGTGATAAGGTGTGCCCCTCATTGAAGGAGCGCGGTTGCTGACGGTTCGACGAATTTCAGATCCTTCCGCGTTTTCGACTGACCGGAGGATTTCGTTCTGACCACCACGAAGACCAAGACAGCGCGTGCCAAGAAGCCTGCCAGGGCTCCAGCTTCCAAAACAAATCCCCGGAAATCCGTTGCCAAGAAAATTGTGGCCAAATCCAAACCGGCGCCGGTCAAGAAATCTGCGCAGCTCAAGGATCTCGAACTCATCAAGCGCATCGTGGAATCGCTGGATGACGACAAGGCCGAAGATATCGTGACGATCGATCTGGAGGGCCGCTCCTCGCTTGCCGATGCACTGGTGATTGCAAGCGGACGCTCGCAGCGCCACGTGACCTCGATTGCAGATCATCTCGCGCGCAAGCTGAAAGAAGCCGGCTATGGAACGCGACCTGTCGACGGCTCGGGGCAGGGCGATTGGGTTCTGGTCGATGCGGGCGATGTGATCGTCCATATTTTCCGCCCCGAAGTCCGCACCTATTACGACCTCGAAGGCATGTGGAGCGTGGACGAACCGCGCGCCGCAGCGCGCTGAAGTCCGATGCGGCTCTACATCATCGCAGTTGGACAGGCGCGCGGCACCCATGAAGGCGCGCTGACGGAGGACTTCGTCGGCCGCGCCAGCGCCATGGGCAAACGCCTAAGCTTCACTTCGGTCAGCGTCGAAGAGGTCAATGTTTCGAAGCTGCGCGAGATGCGTTCGCGGGTCGCCGAAGAGGGCGAGCGGCTTGCGGCAAAAATCCCGCAAGGCGCGCATGTCATTCTGCTCGATGCCAAAGGCAAAGGCATGACGAGCGAAGCATTCTCCGAAATGCTCGGCGCGATGCGCGATGCCGGGGCGCGCGATCTTGCTTTCATCATCGGTGGACCGGACGGGCTTTCACTTCCCGCCAGCGTCAAGCCAGGGCGCAGTCTCGCATTCGGTCAGCAGATCTGGCCGCATCTAATGGTGCGCGCGATGTTGGCCGAGCAGGTC
Source organism: Rhizomicrobium sp. (assembly GCA_035551875.1). GTDB lineage: Bacteria > Pseudomonadota > Alphaproteobacteria > Micropepsales > Micropepsaceae > Rhizomicrobium. Next base: position 9,458 of record DASZML010000060.1, on the reverse strand, counting down.
TATCGCGCACTCACGATCCTCGGAAATCATCCATACCACCGCGGGTAGCGCGCATTATCGGTATATTAACCACGAACGGCGATGGTCACCTGTCGCAGTGGGATTAATACGCCCATGGAGATCAAGAGCACCGGACGGGTCGGTTCGACCAGTGTGCGCCGCGTTTCCAGCGGCAGCGCATCGACGAACGATTCCTTTCACGTCGGCGAAACGACCGAGCAACCGCGCGCTCAAACCGTTGCCGCGCCAGGACCAATTGCATCGGTCGAAAGCATTCTCACGCTGCAAGGTCTCGACGATTCCACCAGTGGCCGCTCACGTGGCCTCAGTCACGGCGAGCGTCTTCTCGATATGCTCGATGAAGTGCGCGATGGTCTTCTCGCAGGCGGCATTCCGCGTGCGACACTCAATCGGTTGGCGACTGCGGTGAGCCGCCGGCAGGACGGCTTCGCCGATCCCAAGCTGCAGAATGTGCTGGACGAGATCGAACTGCGCGCCCGCGTCGAGCTTGCCAAGCTCGAACAAGCAGAGCAGCTGGCCAGCTAAGTATTTGGTGAAAAAGAACTATTTGTGAATCGCGCTGGCCCGGATTCCATTTGCCGGGGCCACCGCGCGCTTGTATAACCCCGCCCGCTCAGCGAGGGCGATTCAACCGACTGGGGTGTGTCCATGGGTAGAGAACTTCCGTCCGGCTACAAGCCATCGGAAAGCGAGCCCTTTATGAATGAGCGGCAGCGCGAATATTTTCGCCGCAAATTGTCTACCTGGAAAGAAGAGATCCTCCGCGAAAGCCGCGAGACGATCCAGAACCTGCAAGCCGAAACGACACCGTTCGCCGATCTGGCGGATCGCGCGTCGACCGAAGCCGAGCGCCAGCTCGAACTGCGCACGCGCGATCGTCAGCGCAAACTCATCGCGAAGATCGAATCCGCGTTGCGCCGCCTTGACGATGGTTCGTATGGATTTTGCGAAGAGACCGGCGAACCGATCGCGCTGAAACGCCTCGACGCGCGGCCGATTGCGACGCTGTCGATCGAAGCGCAAGAACGCCACGAGCGCCGCGAGAAAGTCTACAAGGACGATTGATCATTCTTCCTGGAATAAGAAAACGGCCGGATCTTGCGATCCGGCCGTTTTGCTTTGCCCCTTCCGCCCCACCAAGGCGCGGAACGAAAATCAGAACGGCATGATAATGTCGAAGAGCTGCGAGCCGTAACGCGGCTGTTGCATATCGGTGATCTGGCCTTGGCCGCCATACGACACGCGCGCCTCGGCGATCTGCGACAGGTTCACCGTGTTGTCACTGGTGATGTCTTCTGGACGCACAAGGCCACTAATCTGCAAATCGCGCAGTTCGTTGTTCACGCGAACCTGCTGATGACCGCTCACGACGAGATTGCTGTTGGGCATGACTTGCGTGACGACGCCGGCGAGGGTGAGGTTCACGGTTTCGGAACGGTTCACCGAACCCGCGCCAACGTTGGATGTGTCCGAACCCATCTTCACAAGGCTCGACGGGTCTGCGCCCGCCGGAAGCACCTTCTGAAGCGAGCCTTCTAGACCGAAGAAATTTGTCAGATTGGCGTCGTCCGAATTGGTGCGCGTGCGCGTCGTCGTATCGGAAAGCTGCGCGGCATCGGCAATCGTGATGTCGATGGTGATGATGTCGCCGACATGGCTCGCGCGCGGATCGTGGAAGAAACTGCGCGCGCCCGGAGCCCAAAGCGAATTCTGGTTGTGCGGGCCGGACGGGCTTTGTTCCGTGGGCATCGTCACCGGCTGGTAATTTGCCTGAGTAAGCGGATTTTCGATCGGCGCAAGCTTCGGCTTTGCACCGATGCTTTCGATGCGGTCGACGGCGCTGCATGCCGACAATGCGGCGGTGAGCGCAATGAGCGATACGGTTTGTTTGAGCGCTTTCATTTTTTATCTTTCTTACGGACGCGAAGCGGCAATCTGAATTCCGGCGTTGGAGGCAACGGCCGTTATGTCAGCGGCACGAACGGTGCCGGCACCGGTTACGATGCAGCTGATCTGCCGGTACGACGCGGGATTGAGTACCGTCACCGTCTCGCCGATGCCGCCTTCCGTCATGGCTTTTCCGGTGGCGGCGAGCGAGATGCCAGGCGCTGCGAATGTCATGGTAACGGTGGCGCCCTTGGTGACAAGAATTGGGTGACGCACATCGTCGTTGCGGATGGCTTCGCCTTCGCGCAGCACGCGGCGGGCTTCCATGCCATCCAGATCGTTCATGGAGGTCACGATGCTCGGTCCGACCTGAGCGGCGGGCACGAGCTGATAGGCAAGATCGGAATCGCCGATGGTGGTGCCGCGCGCGATCGCATGCGCCGGCACGACGATGCGGATCATGCCGCCATCGTCCGCGAGCGCGAGATTCGCGAAACAGGGCAAAGCCAGAATGGCAATCGCTGCGATCAGGGCCTTGAGCATTATGAGCCTCCCATGCGCGACGTCGTCTGCAGCATGTCGTCGGCTGCGGTGACGACTTTGGAATTCATTTCGTAGGCACGCTGTGCGGTGATCAGCGAGGTGATCTCCTCGACCGGATTGACGTTCGAGGTTTCGAGAAAGCCCTGCTGGATCGTGCCGTATCCCGCCGAACCCGGAACACCGGCTTGCGGTGAACCGGAAGAAGTCGTCTCGGTGAAAAGATTGTCGCCTTGTGCCGAGAGGCCGCCTTCGTTGGGGAAGCGAACGAGTTCAAGCTGACCCAGCGTTTGCGGCGCGGTCTGACCCGGGACACTGGCCTGAACCTGACCTTGCGCGTTGACGGTTACACTTGTTGCCGTGGATGGAACGGCGATGCCAGGCGCAACGGTGTAACCTTTGTCGGTGACGATCTGACCTTCCGGCGACAGCGCGAAATTGCCTGCGCGGCTATAAGCGTCCGTGCCGTCGGGCATCGTGATGTGGAAATAACCCGAGCCCTGGATCGCGAGATCGTAAGGATTGGATGTCGAAGACAGATCGCCCTGGCTCATGATGCGCGCGACAGCGGCCGTGCGCACACCGGCGCCGAGTTGAATACCCGTCGGTAGAACCGTACCGGAGTCCGACGTCTGTGCGCCGGGCTGCTCGATGTTCTGATAGAGCAGGTCCTGAAATTCGGCGCGCTGCTGTTTGAAACCTGTCGTGTTCATGTTCGCGAGATTGTTCGCGATGACTTCGACATTGGTCTGCTGGGCCTGCATACCCGTGGCGGCGATACTAAGGGCTCTCATGATATGTCTCCTCAGCTCTGCGTCTCAGCGAGCTTGTCGATGGCGTTACGCTCGAGTTCCTGTTGCGATTCCGTGAGGCTCGCCGTCGTCTGATAGGCGCGCAGCACTTCGAGCATTTTGGAAATTTCTACGACCGGCTTCACGTTGGATTCCTCCAACGTGCCCTGCTGAATGTTTGGTGACTCAACGGGTGTTGCGGTTTGCGTCGTGATGTAACGGCTGTCGCCTTCCTTCACGAGCGCGGATTCGTTGTCGAAGCTGACGAGCTGGACCTTGCCGATCTGTCCGCGAATGCCGGTGACGGTTCCGTCCTGCGCGATATGAATATCGCCATCGTCGGTGGTGACGGTGAGATCGCCGCCGTCGCCCTGCAACGCATTGCCATCTTCGGTGACGATGCGACCATCCTGATCGAGCGCGAAATGGCCGTTACGCGTGTAACGCGGGCCGTTCGGCGTATTGATTGTGAAATAACCTCTGCCGTTGATCGACATGTCGAACGGCGCGTTGGTGCGTGTGATCGCGCCTTCCGTCAGATCGCGCGACGTGCCCTTGTCCGCGACGAAGCTGATAGCTTGCGCGCCGACTTCGCCTTCCGCAGGCGTAACGTTCTGAATGTATTCTTCGAACTTCACGGTATCGCGCTTAAAGCCCGCCGTGTTGATGTTCGCGATGTTGTTCGCGATCACGTCCATCGAACGATAGGACGCAAGCTGCGAGGACAGACTGACGAGAAGCGTGTTATCCATGGCGCCGTCGGATCCTTTCTGGTCCTCCGTGTCCGTCTTCCGTGCAGCGCTTGTGCCAGCGGAAATGTGCTGGTTTTCCTGCGTTTCCCAGACATCGCCAAAAGCGTGGTGGAAAACTTTGCCGGGTGATGCGTGCCGGGAAGGGGTGATTTGAACCACTCCTTAACCACGTCCGCATAAAGCTTCTCATCGATCGCGCGAGATGCGCGGCATACGAGGGGAATTCACGCGTGGCGAAGGAAGTCGTAAAAAAAGAGCCGTCCGCTGCGAGCGAGAAGGATTCTGAAGCACCCGTTACCGATGACGCGCCGAAGCAAGGTTTCGTTAAGAAACTGCTCGGCAACAAGAAGATGCTGATGATCGTCGCCGGTGGCGCACTCGTCGTTCTTCTCGGAGCGGGCGGCGGTGCTTACTTCTTCCTGTTCTCGCACGGTGCGAAAACGGCGGCCGGCTCGAAAGTGGCTGCTGCCGATCAACCGCCGCAACCCATCGTTCCGCCGACGGTCGCCTATTACGACATGCCGGACATGGTCGTGAACATTCAGTCTGCCGATGGCAATCCAGCATATCTGAAGCTCGGCGTTTCGCTCGAGCTGACGGGCGCGGATGAAAAGGCAGGCATTCAGCCGCTGATGCCGCGCGTAGTCGACCAGTTCCAGGGCTATTTGCGCGAATTGCGCGTGGACGATCTCAAAGGCTCCGCCGGTGTGCTGCGGCTGAAGGAAGAGCTTCTGCGCCGCATCAACGTCGCCGCCGCGCCGTTCACGGTGAAGGACGTGCTCCTCAAAGAAATGATTGTGCAGTGATGGCCGACGAGACCGATCAGAACACCGACGAGCAAGTTGCGGCCCCTGTCGAAGGTGCCGAAGCATCCACTTCCGCTGGCGGCAATGGCGCCGGTTCGGAACGCGTTCTCAATCAGGATGAGATCGACAGCCTTCTGGGCTTCGACGTCAACGATGAGCAGCTGCAGGACAAAAGCGGCGTTCGCGCCATCATCAATTCGGCGCTGGTGTCGTACGAGCGACTGCCGATGCTCGAAATCGTATTTGACCGCCTCGTGCGTTTGATGACGACGAGCTTGCGCAATTTCACCTCCGACAACGTGGAAGTCAGTCTCGACAACATCACATCGATCCGGTTCGGCGATTATCTGAACTCGATCCCGCTGCCCGCGATCCTGGCGGTGTTTCGCGCGGAAGAACTTGATAACTACGGCCTCTTCACGGTCGATTCCAACCTGATCTATTCGATCGTGGACGTGCTGCTCGGCGGCCGCCGTGGTTCCGCCGCGATGCGTATTGAAGGTCGTCCTTACACGACCATCGAGCGAACGCTCGTTCAGCGCATGACCGAAGTTATTATGAACGACATGTCGCAAGCGTTTGAACCGTTGGCGCCGGTGAATTTTCAGCTCGATCGTCTCGAAACCAATCCGCGTTTTGCGGCCATCGCGCGTCCGGCCAATGCCGCGATTCTGGTGAAGTTGCGCATCGATATGGAAGACCGCGGCGGCCGCACGGAACTGCTGTTGCCCTACGCGACGCTGGAACCGATCCGCAAATTGCTGCTGCAACAATTCATGGGCGAGAAGTTCGGCCGTGACTCCATTTGGGAAAGCCATCTCGCAACCGAGCTTTGGTCCACGCGCGTCGATATCGATGCGATCCTGGATGAGCAGATCATGTCGCTGAACAAAGTGATGAACCTTCAGGTCGGCGACACAATGATGCTGAACGCCAGCCCGGAGTCGAAAATCGAATTGCGTTGCGGAAATGTGCCGTTGCTGCGCGGGCGCATGGGCCGCGTCGGTTCCGCTGTTTCCGTTCGCATCGACGAAGCCGTCGAACGTACCGACGCGTCGCGTCAGCTGTGAGGGGACTGGACATGTGGAACATTTCGCTGATCGTTGAAGCCGGACTTTCCGTCCTCCTTCTTGCTACACTCATCTATTCCGTTTTGTTAGAACGCCGCCTGGCCGCGCTGCGCAGCGGGCAAGATGGCTTGAAGCAGACTATCGCACTGTTGAACGATGCGATCGTTGGCGCTGGCTCTTCGATGCGCGCGCTGAAATCCACCGCTGCTGGAGCCGCCGAAGCGTTGGACGATCGCATGTCGCGCGCTCGCAGCGTTGCGGATGAACTTTCGCTCCTCGTCGCGTCCGGCGATCGCATTGCCGAGCGCATGGATCGCAGCAGTGCAAATCGCCCGAACGCCAACATGCCCGCCAGCCTTGGCGCGCGCCTGGAATCGTTGAAGCCAGCCGCGCTGCGGAACGTCCGCTAGAGGAATTTGACGATGCGTTTCTTGCGACTGTTCCCGGCCGTCATTCTGAGCTGTGGTGTTCTGCTTGCCATCAAGAGCGTCGGGCTGGTGCACGACGCGCGTGCGCAAGATGCGATGACCGGTCAGCTGCCGGTGTCGCAGCCACAAACCGAAACACAGGTCGCGCTCGCCTCCGATCCGACCGCGGATGACTCGGAAGAAACCAGCACCGCCGAAGTCGATGTGCTCACAAGCCTTTCCAAGCGCCGCGCGACATTGGATGCGCGCGAGCAGCAACTCAACATGCAGGAAAATTTGATCAAGGCTGCCGAGGCACGCGTCGATACCAAGATATTGAGCCTGAAACAGCTTCAGGCGCAGATGCAGCAATTGCTCGGCCAGCGTGACACCGCCGATCAAACGCTGCTGAACAGCCTCGTGAAGACCTATTCGTCGATGAAGCCCGCCGATGCCGCGCGCATCTTCAACAATCTGGACGAGACGGTCGAACTCAACGTCGCGGCCGGCATGAAGTCCGACGTGCTGGGCGCGATCCTCGGCAAGATGGAGCCGAGCGCCGCCCAGAAACTTACCGTGCGCCTCGCCAATCGCCTGAAGCTGCCCGATCCGAAAGCGGCGGCCATCGCCGATCCGAATGCGCAAGCTGCCGCCGCCGCTGCGACGACACCCTCGCCACAACAGGTCGCGTCGCTCAATCCGGCGACTGCGACGAATCCGGCAGCGACACCGCCCGCCGCTGCAACGACACTCGCCACGCCGCCGCAAGCTGCGCCGACGACACCGGTTGCGACCTCACCGCAAGTCGCGACGACTCCGACCACTCAAACGCCTGCGAAAGCGGCCAGCACGATTCCGAAACCGGCGGCAACGACTCCGGCTGCGGCGAAACCGCAAACAACGACCAAGCCAAAGGCCGGCTGATATAACGACGCGCCGCCGCGAATCACGCAGAATCGGCGCGGAACAAGAGGCGCGTATCTATGAAGTTGGGTGTGGGCAGAACAATAGCGGCGGGCTTGATGCTCGGCTGCGCGTTCATGTCCGCACCTTCGCGTGCCGATAGCGTCTCGACAAGCGCCGACTCCGGTTTCGGCCGCGTGGTTCTCTCGTTCGATTCACCGGCACACGCGACCGCGCAGATGTCGAGCGGCGTGGTCACGATCAGCTTCACTCGCAAAGTAACGATCGATCCTGGTCAGATCGCGCATGGTCTCGGTGCGTATATCGCCAGCGCGCGTCTAGACCCAGACGGCAAGACATTGCGGCTGGCGCTCGCGCAGGACGCGAAGCTGCATACCAGCAATTCCGGCAATCGCTTCGCTGTCGATCTCGCGCCGCCGGGTTATGCCGGCACGCCGCCGGAGCTTCCACCGCCACCGCCGGTGCAAGCGAGCGCGACCGATATCTCCAAACTTCCTGCGCTGCCGATCCGCGCGGGAGCGTATTCGAATTTCTCGCGTATCGTTTTCGATTGGCCGAAGAATGTGCCTTACACTGTGTTCCCCGGCTCCAGCCACATCACCGTTCGCTTTGAAGCGATGGCGCGCCCGGATTTCACGTCATTCGAACGCATCGCGCCGCCCTGGATCAAGGATGCGGGCTGGCGCGTGGAAAATCGCGGCACTGTTCTGGAGTTCAATACCGACTCCGGTTCGCGCTATCACGATTTTCGCGATGGCACGCATGTCGTGCTCGATATCATCTCACCCCAATCGGATGCCGATGCGTATAAGCCGCCGGGTCTCGACAAACTGGATGTAAAACCGAAGCTGATCGCGTCCGCGAATGGCGGGTCCGCTAAACAGGATGCAACGGCAGCCGCCGCGCAACAGGCACAGGCCATTGCCAATGCGCAGACCAAAACTGCACAGACTCCAACTGTGCCGGCGCCGGCCGCAACATCTGCGCCGAACGCGCCGGCAGCGCCCGCTGCACAGACCGCCAGCGCAGCACCAACGCCGCAACCTGTCGCCACGGGCGGTCAACGCACGCGCGACGGCGCCATCGTGATGTTTGCGAATGGGGCGGTGCACCCGTCTGCCGTCTTCGAACGCGGCAACACGGTCTGGGTCGTGCTCGATGGCGCGCCACCGATCGACGCGGCGAAGCTCAAATCCGCGCTTGGCGATTTTCCGGCGACGCTCGATGTTTCGACCGGCGAAGGCGTCAGCGTTTTGCGCATTGGCCTCAAGCAAACCGAATCCGTTTCGGCGAGTGCGCAAGCGGGCAATCTGAAAGTCACGATCTCGCCGCAGCCCGGCACGCCCCCGACCACCTTCGGCTTCGTGCGCAACGACGACCCACACGGCGCGTATCTGACGACGCTCGTTCCGGGCGCGACCCGCGCGATCACGCTGAGCGATCCCGTCGTCGGCGATACACTGACGGTGATTCCCGCCATCCCGGGCCGCGGTATCGTCGCGCAACGCGATTTCGTCGATTTCAGTGTGGTGCCGACGGTATCCGGTCTCGTCATTGCGCCGCTGGCGGACGATCTTGCGGTCGCCGTCGATCAATCGCGCATCCGCATCTCGCGTCCAGCAGGACTCTCGCTCGACGCCATCGCCGCGCCGACGCCGCAATCGCCCGCCGCGCTCGTGCAAGCGTCGCAAGGTCCGACATTCATCGACTTCGCCGGTTGGGGCAAAACCGCTGGCGGAAACTTCCTTGGCACAGAACGCAAACTGCGCCTGCGCGTGACGCAGCAGAAACCCGACAAGATCAACACCGCGCGCCTGGCGCTAGCGCGCTTTTACATCGCCAATCAGTTTGCCGCCGAAGCGCTTGGCGTCGTCGATCTCATGCAAGTCACCGATCCGTCGCTGCAAGGCGATGCACAATTACAGACGATCCGCGCGGCCGCCGATTACATGATGGGCCGCTATCACGATGCACATAATGTGCTGGCGAGTGGCATGTTCGATGGCGATGTGCATGCCGCGTTGTGGCGCGGGCTCACCGAAGCGGCGCTCGACAATCAGGCCGGTGCGCGAGACTCGCTCACGCTCGCCGAGACGGGCCTTTTACATTATCCGACCGATTGGCAAAGTCGCGCGCGCACTGCGCAAGCCAATGCCGCCCTCGCCATCGGCCGTTTGGAAGAAGCCGACGCCGCGCTTTCTAGGTTGCCGCACGATATGCCCAAGCCGTTGCTGCTCGATGCCGAGCTGGCGCGCGCCAA
>DASZML010000059.1:0-9252 GCA_035551875.1 Rhizomicrobium sp. | reverse complement strand
TGCGCGATGCCGATGGCGCGGAGCCATGCGAGCGGGTCGGCAGATGGAATTGCGGCCACGATCAGGGACCATTCGGCCAATGCATCCAGCACCAGCGCGTCGATCAGTGCCTGCTTGTTTTCATAGTGCCGGTAGATCGCCATGGGCGTGATGCCGACCGCCTTCGCGATGTCGCGCATGGACAGGCCCTCGGCCCCATCGCGATCAAAAGCGGCCTTTGCCGCGGCCAAAATCCGGTCCTTGGTCTCCATGTATACATCGTATACATGACAGGTGCCGACGTCAAGGACTCGACATTTGCCTGCCCAAAACGGGAGATACGACTTGGAAAATCGGGGACAGGACATGGCACGCAAACGCAAGGGCGAAGGACAAACGGCGCTGGTAACCGGCGCGTCGTATGGGATCGGTCTCGATCTGGCGGAATGTTTCGCGAAGGACGGCTATGCCCTCATCCTCACCGCGCGTAGCGCCGACGCGCTAAAGCAAGCGGGCGACAAATTCGCGTCACAGTACAAAGTGCCAGTGACAACGATCCCACTCGATCTGGGCGCGCCGGGCGGTGGTACAGAATTGGCGAAGCAGATCGCCGCGAAGAATCTCAACGTCGACGTTCTGGTGAACAACGCCGGTTACGGCATTGCCGGTGCGATGGATGGATCGAAGGCCACCGAACAACTCGGCATGGTCGACCTCAACGTTCGCGCGCCTCTGGAGCTGACGCAGATCTATTGGCCGACGATGTTGAAGAACAAGCGAGGCGGCATTCTGAATGTTGCATCTACTGCAGCGTTCCAGCCCGGGCCGTTGATGGCGACGTATTACGCGACCAAAGCTTTCGTGCTCTCGATGTCGGAAGCGTTGTGGAAAGAAGCCGAAGGCACCGGCGTGCATGTGATCTGCCTGTGCCCCGGCCCGACGGTCAGCAAATTCCGCGAACGCGCCGGCACCGGCAAAACCAATCTCTCCAAGGTCGGCACGGCAATGCCATCCATGACAGTGGCGAAGCAGGGTTATCGCGGCTTCCAGAAGAACACGCGCGTCGTCATCACCGGCGCGCGCAACAGACTCCTCGCACGCGCCGTGCCGTATCTGCCGCGCGCGACGCTGTTGGGGATTGTGAAGAACATGCAAAGCCCTGCAGACAGTAAGTAGCTTCGAATGACTGTCAGAAATTTACGAGAGCCATCAGCGGTATTCCCGGACGCAGCGAGCGATCTTGGCGTCCGCAGTCTGGCGCGCGAAATGGAAGCGTTCGCGAAGAACGCGTTCGATCCTCCAGCGTGGCCCGTCGATGTTCCGCACGGCGACGGCCATACCGTCCTTGTCTTGCCGGGATTTCTTGCAGGCGATTGGACAACCTCACGGTTGCGCGACTTTCTGCGTTCGCTCGATTACCGCGTCGAGACCGCCGACATATTGTTTAACGCCGGGCCGACGCGCCCGCTACTCAATAAGCTCGAGGCGAAATTTCTCGAGCTGCATATCGCGACTGGAACAAAGCTGAGTTTGGTAGGCGTTAGTCTCGGTGGCGTGCTAGCGCGCGATCTCGCGCGGAAGTTTCCAGACAAGGTGCGGAGCGTGGTGACGTTATGCAGCCCGATCCGGATGCCTGTCGTGACGCCACTGCAGCCGCTCGCGCAAGCGCTCTCGCCATTTCATGAGCGGTCATGGGTTTCCGAGCGCGATGCAATCGCCGGCAAGCTATCTATGCCGGTGACGGCAATCTACACAGAGCACGACGGCATCGTCGACTGGCGTCAATGTTTGCAGGACAAAAGTCACGGCGCATTTAATGTACGAGTGTCGGGGGCCCACCTAACCATTGGTTCGAATCCGGAAGCGCAGCGGGTCGTTGCCCATGTCCTGGCCGCGAAGCACGAACTCGCATGAGCACGGAAAGAATCGGCGAATTCGTTTCAATCACGCGCGACAGCGGTGTTGCGACAGTGACGTTTGATCGTGGCGATGGGCGCAATGCATTGTCGCGGCAGGCGATCCTTGAGCTTACGCAAGCGGCGCGAAGTTTTGCGGACGATCTGGAAACACATGCTGTCGTCCTCACCGGCAAAGGCGCGTTTACGGCAGGCGCGGATCTGAAAGATCCGGCGATGGACCGGCGCAAGGCGAACGGATTGCTCGAGCGCCGTCACATGGTGCGTATCGGTCCCGATCTTTGCGATGCGTGGGAAAAGATTGAGCAGATTACCATCTGCGCCATCGAAAAATACGCGATCGGTGGCGGCGTAGCGCTGGCGGGTGCGTGCGATTTTCGCGTGCTGGGAAAATCCGCGACGATGCGGCTGCCGGAAATTCCTCTCGGTATGAACATGAGCTGGCATGCTGTGCCGCGCATCGTTTCGCTGATCGGGCCGGCGCGCGCCAAGCGCTTCATCATCTATGGTGAAGACATCGGCGCGGAAGATGCGTTGGCGTGGGGCTTGTGCGACGAGGTCGTGCCGGATGGCGAAGCGCTCGCCGCCGCGCGTCGATGGGCAGAGAAAACCGTCAAGCTCCCGCCGAATGCCGTACGCATGACCAAGCAATCGGTGAACGCCGTCGCCAATGCGTTACATCACGCGACGACATTCATGGACCTCGATCAGTACGCGCTTGCGACCACCAGCGATGATTACAAGGAAGCCATCAAGGCCTTTCTGGAAAAGCGCGAGCCGAAATTCACGGGCAAATAGACGAGCGATAGTCGGCACAAATTTCCGCGCATCGGTACTTTCGCGCGGCGGGAATTGCCGCGTTAAGGTTTCATTCAATCTGTTTTTCGTGGGTCTCCAAAAGGCCGGGAATCGGCACGTTTCTCGCTAAGAACCCGGTGCCGGAAGAATTCGGGCGTGTTTCGAACGAATTCTGACGGAGACTGCCATGCTTCCCGCCATTGCCGGATTTGCCGCAAGCGCTGCGAGCCAACTGCTTTCATCGCTGCTCTCCGCGCTCGACCCCACGACTTCTACATCGTCCGCATCGTCCACATCATCGTCTTCGACTTCCGGTAACGCGACGTTCGCATGCGGCGATGACACCGATGCATCCTCGCCCGACAATTCGCTAACCGGCAGCACGCAAGGTCAGTTGAGCGGCCAGGTTCTCATGACCTTGATAGCGATGCAGCAGCAAAGCGATGCGGCGAGCGGCACGACCGCTACTGCGGCATCGTCCGCGTCTGGAACAACGTCGAACAGTCCGCTCGATCAGCTTTTCTCCGCGATGGACGCGAACGGCGACGGCAGCGTCTCGCAAAACGAGATGGAGTCCTACATCGAAAACGTCGGCGGCACGCAGGCGCAAGCGGACTCATTGTTCAGCGCGCTCAGCGGATCATCGTCTGCATCGGGATCGACAACGAGCACTGCTGGCATCAGCGAAAGCCAGATGCAGAATGCGCTGCAGCAGTCTAATCCGTTCAGCGGCATGGGCCATCATCATCTCCATCACCACGGTATGTCGGCATCGAACGGCGATCCCGCCGATCAGGTCGCTAACAATCTCATCCAAGCGATGGACACGAACGACGACGGCTCGGTCAGCGAAGATGAATTGACAAGCTTCGTCACCGCTAATGGCGGCTCAACGTCCGATGCGCAATCCGATTTTGCATCGCTCGATACATCCGGCTCCGGTTCGCTGACATCGGCGGATTTCGCCAAAGCGTGGGAAAACTGGCAGGCACAGCAAAGCTCGCAGTCTTCCGGCGCGATGATGGTCTCGTTGCTCGACAATTTCGCGAAAGCGAGCGGCGCAACCGCAACGGCTGCGACAACGTCGGTCAGCGCCTAATTATCGCTTCAACTGAATGGCAATCTGCGCGAGCAGCACGCGGGCACCTTTGCGGTGCAGCGCTCTGTCCGTCACGCGCTGCAAGCGATCTGCGATCGCATTCACGTCCGGCTGACGCGTGAGCCGAACGGTGGCGGCCGTATAGGTCATCAGGCTTCGCACATAATCGTCGCGCAGCACCGGAAGTCCCTGATTGGCCTGCGCGCGCAATATGGCATCCGGCACATCCAGGCCGATGGCAACGAGCAACAATCCGGCGGGGCGCCCCTCGTCGATGATCGTCGTGTACATCGGCTCGATCATGATGAAGCTTTCGGACTGTGTCAGCTTATGCTTGGGCGCGGGCTGGCTCTCCGCGCATACCGGCGCCGTCGCCGCAAACGTCGCAAAAAATGTCAGAGCGAGAAGCTTGGAGCGCATGTTGGATCGTACGGGCCTTCTTGCGCGTTTCCGGGAAAGCCGCATCGTGCGGCTCCAACAGAATCGGAGAGCAGTATGAAGCGTGCGGCGGCGATTTGCGCGGGGTTTTTCGCACTCAGCTTGGTCCCGGCGTCGGCCGCCGAACCGGCGATGGATTATCCCGGCAAGCATTTTCAGGTCACGCCCGCGGACATGCCCAAGCCCTTTGCCACGCCAGCGGTCGAAAACAGTTCGAAGACCGTGCCGCGCCCCGCCAACGCCATGCCGCGGGTGCCCAAAGGCTTCGCGATCTCGATCTTTGCCGATCGTCTTTCCCATCCGCGCTGGATGGCGGTTGCACCGAACGGCGATGTGTTTTTGAGCGAGCCGGATGCCGGAAAGATTTCGCTGTTGCGCGATGCCAAAGGGACCGGTCACGCAACCGTGAGCACGTTCGCGACCGGTTTTACCAAGCCACACGGTTTGGCGTTCCACGATGGCGCGCTTTATGTCGGCGATCAGGATGCGGTTTGGAAAGTCGGTTATACCGACGGCGCAATGAAAGCGGGCGCACGCACGCGCATCACCAAGCAACATGATCTCGGCATCGGCGGTCACTTCACACGCGACATCGCGTTCGGGCCCGATGGTTCGCTGTATCTCGGCATCGGCAGCACAGGCAATGTCGATACGACCGAGCCGGTTTTCCGCGCGGCGGTGAACAAAGTCGAAGCGAATGGCTCGCTCACGCAATTTGCGACCGGCACGCGCAATCCTGTCGGCCTCACATTCTATCCCGGCACGGACAATCTCTGGATCACCGTCAACGAACGTGATGGTTTGGGCGATCAACTCGTGCCCGACTACTTCACGCATATCGTGAAGGGCGGATTCTACGGATGGCCGTACGCTTACATCGGCCACAATGTCGATCCGACGGTCGGCAGTCAGCGGCCCGATATGGTCGCGAAGGCAACAGTGCCGGATCTTCTGTTCCAATCGCACTCCGCGCCGCTTGGTGTTGTGTTTTACGAAGGCGCGCAATTTCCGTCCGATTACAAAGGTGATGCGTTCGTGTCGCTGCACGGTTCGTGGAATAACTCCAAACCGACCGGCTACAAAGTCGTTCGCGTGCATTTCGCGAACGGCATGCCGGTTGGCGGCTACGACGATTTTGTCACCGGCTTTCGCGTCGAAGGCTCGAACCCCGCGCAGGTTTGGGGGCGTCCCGCCGGTCTTGCCGTCGCCAAAGACGGCGCACTGCTGATTGCTGACGATGCCGGAAAGCGGGTTTGGCGCGTGACGTACACCGGGAAATAGGCCGCAAATATAATGCTTTCCCCGCGCCTTGACGGGTGCGGCGGGGCTTCCTAAAACCGGCGCCCTCGCGGGTTTGACCACCAGCGAACCCTGGCTTCAGGGGCTGTAGCTCAGTTGGGAGAGCGCCTCGTTCGCAATGAGGAGGTCAGCGGTTCGATTCCGCTCAGCTCCACCAGCCACTTGCCTTCGAAGACAATATGTCCGCCTGACAACCATCGTCGCGCGAGCGCCATCTTCTTCTATTGTCGGCAAACTTTACAAAAGTATGCGCTGAAACGGCCTAAGTCATTGATTTTTGAGTGGCGCAATTCTTGCTCTTGATTAACCAGCCAAGCTGCTGAGGAGTCGGAGAAATGACAGAATTTTATTCGTCCGCGAAGATTCTGCGTTCTGTCGCGAAGACAGCGCTCGTCGCGCTCGGCCTTCTTTCAGCAACGGCAGCGAGCGCCAACGTTGCTTACACCTATTCACTTCAATCAGTGCCTGCCCCAGGGGGCATCGTGGTGGATGATTTCGATGGTACAAACGCGGCGAACGAGAAATCGTATTGGCTGCCAAGCGACGCAACCGGTTGTGCAGTCTCGAACACCACGGCGAATTGCAATTCGGCAATCGGTAATCCGCCAATTATCGGCGGGACTGGAGATACCGGCGGCGCTCCGCCGGGTGTGACAGGCAATTGGCTTGCAGTTTCTAACGGGCCGGACGGCCAAAGTGGCGTCGGATTTTTTCAAATCAACATCAGCGCAATAGGCACAAACAACGTCAGCTTCTATTGGGGGTCGGTGGATCAGTGGAATTTCGTGCAGCTACTCGATGCGCAAGGAAATGCGCTCGATACGGTTCACGGCACAGATTTGGGATCTACGTTTGATAACGGAATTCCAATATCAGTTGGCTCAGCCGAGTTCACATTCACGTGGGACAGTACCGATCCTGTCGCGACGATCCAGTTCGGCGACGCCTTCGGCCCGGCGTTCGAATTGGCGGATGTCACAACGCAAGTGCCCGAGCCAAATGGACTAGCGATCATGTTGGCGGGTCTCAGCGCTCTCGGGCTGGCTGGTTTGGCGGGACGCCGCGCGCTTTCGGCATAGTCGCACTCACAGAGTTTGAAAATGAGTAAGAGCAGGTTCGCGAATTGGTGAACCCGCTCTTGCCATTTATGCCATTCGACAGCCGTTCGCAGCCGCAGCTTCCGCCTTGGTGGCCGGAGATAGGTTCAAATAGAACCGAGAGTCAGTGCAACGCGACCGTTAGATAGCGGTGATGCTTGCGCTCCGCCAATTGCGAAGGCGCGGTCGAAAAATACATCTCGACGATGCACCAACCATCGCCGCGAGCCGCCGCGGGGACGGCACGCCAGCGGCGGACCGATTTCATGGCTATGTCGCGCAACGATGCGCTTGCGTTCGAAACGTCGGAGGCATCCAGCTCTGCGGATTGCGGTGCTGATGTCAGGACCCGCAGTGAAACTCTATGCATCGTCGCGTCCGGAAGATCGGATACTGTGGCGACATCTTGTGCACCGCTGATCAAGATCGCGCCGATCGGCTTTGGCCCTGCGAGGCAGGGCGATGCGCCAAACATCACGGCCGCGATCAACAGGCCTTTGCACGCAATACGGACAGAACTCACCGCGCACCCAGAATCAGCGTTGCGATTGCAATCTTAGTGATGCGGGAGGCGGCAACAACGAATTGTCGCTTTTAAGACTAATTGGAACGGCCGATCAAACCGCAATGAATTGAAACGGTTAGAAGATTGGAGCGAGTAAGATTTGTAAACGGAGGAGGATAACCACAGAAAACTTCGATGCGAGAAGTGAAGAACGGGGTTATTCGACGGCCTCTATCCGCGACGGCGAAGATTGGCCGCACGCCTCGTCCGAAACTGGAATGGATGATCTAATCGCGCCTCTGCGCCAGTCGGCACCGTGCCGGCTGCGGCGACTCGGCTCTAAGGATGGCGGCCCCGTAGCTCATCCCCATCTTGCTTTCTGCGCCATCGCTTCACATTTCTGGAACGTAGGCTAAAAGATAGGCCGCTTCGCTCTCCGGAACTCCCATGCCCGTCAACCCCTTCATCTGGCTCGCGCTGGAAATCATCAACATCTACACATGGATCATCGTCGCGTCGGTGATCGTAAGCTGGCTGATCGCATTCGGCGTGATCAACACCTACAACCGCTATGCGCGCATGGCCGTGCAGTTTCTGGACGCGTTGACGGAGCCGGTGTTCCGCCAGGTGCGCAAAGTGATCCCGCCGATCGGTGGTTTGGATATCTCGCCGCTGATCGTTCTGATCGCGCTGCAGTTCCTGAGCTATCTCATCGTCTATTATGCGTGATTCCGGCATGAATGTGCGCATCATCGACGGCAAAGCGTTCGCGGTGGGCTTGCGCGCGCGCGTGCAGGAGGAAACCGCGAAACTGAAAGTGGCGCACGGAATTGTGCCGGGTCTTGCGACCGTTCTTGTCGGCAACGATCCGGCGAGCGAGGTCTATGTTCGCAACAAGGGCAAGACGGCCGAAGCCATCGGATTCAAGTCATTTCACTATTCCTTGCCGCAGGATGCCAGAGAAGCAGACGTGCTCGCGCGCGTGAAAGCGCTGAATGACGACAAGGCAGTGCACGGCATTCTCGTGCAGATGCCGCTGCCCAAACAAATTCGCGAAGCCGCGGTTCTCGATCTGCTCGATCCGGCGAAAGATGTCGATGCGCTGACCGCGACCAATGCGGGCCTTCTCGTTAGCGGTCGCGCGAAGATCGTGTCCTGCACGCCTGCCGGCATGATGATGTTGCTCAAGGAATATGTCGGTGACATTTCCGGCATGAATGCATTGGTGATTGGCCGTTCGCTTCTCTTCGGAAAGCCCGCCGCGCAATTGCTGCTTGCCGCGAATGCAACCGTGACGATGGCACATTCGAAGACGCGCGATCTGCCGGATGTCGCGCGCCGCGCGGATATTCTTGTCGCCGCCATCGGCCAGCCGCTCTTTGTAAAAGGCGACTGGGTGAAGCCCGGCGCCACGGTCATCGATGTCGGCATCAATCGTATCGATGCGGGCGATGGCAAAACCAAAATCGTCGGCGATGTGGATTATGACGCTGCGGTGAAAGTCGCGGGGGCGATTACGCCGGTGCCCGGCGGCATCGGCGCCACCACCATCGTCAATCTTATGCGCAACACGCTGATTGCCGCGTGCCTGCAGAACGGATTGAATATCCCCGCGATCTGATTTCGGGGATTTCCATGAAACGCTTACTTCTCGCTTTGACCGCGGTTTATGCACTCGTGCCATCTGCTTATGCTGACAATGCAACGCCGAAAGCCAAAACCGTGACGAGTGCGCCGATCGTATTCTTCGACATTGCCGGGCCTGATGCGGCGAAACTCAAGTCGTTCTATTCGTCGAACTTCGGTTGGGCCATCGATGCGAATAACGGCATCGACACGGGTGCGCTCAAAGGCACGTTGCGCCAGGATCCCACCGAGAAAGTCATCTATATCGGTGTGCCGGACATCAACGCCGCGCTCGAACGGATCAAACAATCGGGCGGCATGGTTGCGATGCCGCGCATGGTCATTCCTAATGTTGTGACGTTTGCGTTGTTCACCGATCCTGCGGGCAACCGCATGGGTCTGGTGGAGATACCGAAAAGCTAGAGCCGCTTGGCAATATCGGCGGCGATGTCGTCGGGTTTGGTGCTGTCGTCATAGTCCATGACGAATTTGCCG
>DASZML010000058.1:0-18359 GCA_035551875.1 Rhizomicrobium sp. | reverse complement strand
GTCCCGGTCATCAGAACACGATTGGCGCCGGTAATGACTGTTATGTCTTGCAACGCGCCTAGTTCGCGCGATAGCAGGAACGGCGGGGCGGCTTCTGGCCAGATGACGTGTGTTGGAGCTGGACCGTTACCGGGTGCAAGGCTTAGCTGCACCAATTCACGCCAGTGCGTGAGGCGCCGATCGCGAATGTATTTTTCATCTTGCGGCACGTTCGGTTGTACCAAGCGCAAATGCACATTAGGCACGTCACCGACATGGGTTGTGTTGAGGCGATAAATTCCGCCGATCCACATCAACGCGAAAAGAAGCGCGAAAGCGGCAGGCACACGCCATGCCCGCGGCCCATCAAAAAGAAGTGCGAGCGAAGCGCCGAAGAGGATCGTTAGCAATGACAATCCATAAACGCCGATGAACGCGACAGTTTGCAAAACTGCGAGCGAAGCGCCCCATCCGTACCCGGGAATGTTCCAGGGAAAGCCGGTGAGAATATTACCGCGCAACCATTCTGCGGCGGCGTAGCAAGTTGCGAATAGAAATACGCGCGCATATCCGCCACGCCAGAAGCGCGACGCAACTGCACAAGCTGCTAACTGGAACAATGCCAAACCGCCGGGAAAGATGATGGCGATAAATGGCAATTGCCACGCATGCTCCAGCGGGTCGACCAAAAACGCATAAGCAACCCAATAAAGTCCGACGAGAAATTGTCCAAAACCGTATGCCCATCCCGCGACGGCGGCGCTTCGCACCGGGCGCGAATGAGACTGTGCACCGTCAATCAGCAACACCAGCGCCGCGAAGCTAAATAACAGAAGAGGAAATAGGCCCCAGGGGGCAAAGCTCAAAGCCGAAAGTGCGCCCGTCGCGAACGCGAACAGAAATCGCCGCCATCCGCTCAAGCCCCGCACGAAATCGCCAGCACGCGTGAGCGGCGTCACGCTGCGGCCGCCCCTTCCTCTTTGGGCAAGGGCGGCGTCAATCGAACTTTGCGAACTCTGCGTGGATCCGCATCTAGAATTTCGAATTCAAATCCCGATGGGTGGATCACAATTTCGCCCCGTTGTGGAAGCCTCCCCATCAGCGCGCTTGCCAAGCCGCCCAGCGTATCGACATCGGAATCAGGATCGGGCGGTTGCAGCGTAAATCCAGTTTCGTTTTCGAAATCGTCCAGCGAGACGCGCGCGTCCGCATCGAAGCGGCCGTCGGGCAGCTTCGTAAGCCGCGGCGACTCATCGGTGTCGTGCTCGTCGTCGATCTCACCGACGATCTGCTCGATGAGATCCTCGATCGAAACAAGACCGTCTGTTCCACCATATTCGTCGATAACCAGTGCCAGATGACTGCGCGTCGCTTGCATCTTCAAGAGGAGATCGCGTGCCGGCATGGAGGGTGGCGCAACGATGAGCTCGCGAGTGATTGTCGCGATGGGAACGTCCGGCCAGCGCATACCGCCGTCGGGCGCGATTTCAATCAGACCCAGCACGTCCTTGAGATGAACAAGTCCGATCGGATCATCGAGCGTTTCTCTGTAGACCGGCATGCGCGAGTGCTGCGCTTCGCGAAAATGAGCCACAAGTTCGCGCAACGACGTGCTCTCCGGAACCGCCACGATGTCCGTGCGGGGCACCTTGACATCGCCTACCCGCAACTCGCCGAAATGCAGCAGGTTCGCGAGCATCTTGCGTTCTTGTGGCGAGAGCGCGTGATTTTCGCGTTCGCTTTCCTCAATGACCTCTTCGAGGCTTTCGCGGATCGCCTGCGTTTGCGGCTTGCGGAGCAGTGCCTGCGAAAGGCGCTGGAACAACGATGATCGGGAGGGCAAATCGTCTGCGGCGATGTCAGGATCGGGCATAGCGTTTCTTGGAGCGGGCTCGGCGCTTCGGCGCATTCATAGCATAAGGGTCGGCAATGCCGAATTCAGCAAGTATTTCGCGCTCCAGCCGTTCCATGCGGTTCGCTTCGCGAGGATTTTCGTGATTGTGGCCGAGCAGGTGAAGCGCACCGTGCACCGCTAGATGCAGTGTATGATCGGCAAGCATCTTGCCTGCGGCCTTAGCTTCGCGAGCCGTGACTCCATAGGCGATGGCGATGTCACCCAGATAACCATCTTCCTCCGAGGGAAATGACAGCACATTGGTCGGCTTGCTCTTGCCGCGAAAACGAGAATTGAGTTCTTTCAGCTTGGCGTCATCCGACAATAAAATCGTGAGAAAGCCCTTCGCTTTCTCTTGGCTTAGCGTGGCGTCGATAATTTTTCCGATGCGTGCAGACAGGCCGCGAACAACCTTCTTCCATCGCGCATCCTCGATTTCGACAACGATAGGGCTTTTTCGGCTCATGCCTTGTCTTCAGGCGTGTAACGGGAAGGCAAGCCAATCGCGCTGCGCTGCGAGTCGTAGGCGCGCACGATGCGGCTTACGAGTGCGTGGCGCACGACATCGTTGTCGTTAAACTGCGCCGTCGCTACACCTTCAACGCCATCGAGAATACGCAGCGCTTCGATCAAGCCTTCTGCACGCCCACCCGGCAAATCGCTTTGCGACGGATCGCCGGTGACAACCATACGCGAGTCTTCGCCAAGCCGCGTGAGAAACATTTTCATCTGTGCCGAAGTGCAATTCTGCGCTTCGTCCAAAATGACAAACGAACGTGCGAGCGTACGCCCTCGCATGAAGGCTAGTGGCGCGACTTCGATCACGCCGGTTTCCATCAGCCGCGTCGCAGAATCGCCGATGACATCGAACAGCGCATCGTAAAGCGGTCGCAGATAAGGATCGATTTTCTCTTTGAGATCGCCAGGAAGAAAACCAAGTCTCTCACCGGCCTCCATAGCTGGACGCGAAAGAACGAGCCGCTCAACACGGCGCTCGTGCAAAAGATGCGCGCCGAAGGCAGCGGCCACATAGGTTTTGCCTGTTCCTGCGGGACCAATGCCAAATACCAAGGGGTGCGTGCGCATCAAATCGAGATAAGCGCCCTGTGCCGGAGAGCGTGCGCGCGTGACGCGGGCTCCCGCCGTGCGGATCGATGATGTGCCGAGTTCGTGCGCGGGGATACC
This sequence comes from Rhizomicrobium sp., assembly GCA_035551875.1. Lineage (GTDB taxonomy): Bacteria > Pseudomonadota > Alphaproteobacteria > Micropepsales > Micropepsaceae > Rhizomicrobium. The sequence goes on along the minus strand of DASZML010000058.1, from coordinate 15,301 downwards.
CGAAGAATCGTGCGTCGCGAAACGAATTTCCGCATCGACCTCGGCTGTGCCGATACTCTCTTTGGATTCGAGCCGCGCATAGAGTGCCCGCAATACGGCAGCTGCACGCTCGCGGACATGGGCTGGACCTTCGATCGCGATCAGGTTGCCACGTGCCGCAACACGCACGCCGAGCTTCTGCTCGATCCGTACGAAATTGCGATGCTGATTTCCCCCCAGCGCGGCCAGCAGTCCGTTGTTGGAAAATTCCAGCGTCGTCTGTTCACGGCTCTTTGGTGCCGGTTTCGTCCGTTGCGGGCTCAACAGGCAATCTCATGAGTTCGAGTCTGGTCGTCGATCAAGGCGCCTTTCAGGCTATTCGGGAATACGCCCTCGATCTTGACGTCTTGGATTTGACCCACGAAATGTTCAGCGTTGTCGGCATGAACGGCCTGCAGATAAGGCGAGCGGCCAATGGCTTGGCCGGACTTGCGGCCCAACTTGTCGAACAGAACCGGAATGGTGCGGCCACGGAAATCGTTGTTGAACACGCGTTGTTGCTCAAGCAGAAGATCTTTCAGAATCTCCAGTCGCTCGGTTTTCACGTCTTCCGGCACGTGCTTCACGGAAGCAGCTGCAGGTGTGCCGGGACGTGGACTGTATTTGAACGAGAAGGCGGACGCGAATTTGACTTCGCGCACAAGTTTCAACGTTGCTTCGAAATCCTTGTCGCTCTCGCCGGGAAACCCGATGATGAAATCCGACGATAACGCCAACTCCGGCCGCGCCGTGCGAATGCGATCAACGAGGCGCAGATAGTCATCCGCTGTGTGTTGACGATTCATCGAGCGCAATATCGAGTCCGAACCGGACTGTACCGGTAGATGCAGATACGGCATCAGCTGTTCGATATCACGATGTGCCGCGATGAGGTCTTCACCCATATCGCGCGGATGGCTCGTCATGTACCGAATGCGCGCTAGACCATCGATCTCGGAAAGCGAGCGAATGAGCTGTGCCAATGTCCAGCGCGCGCTGTCCAACCCTTCGCCGTTAAATGCATTGACGTTTTGACCGAGCAGCGTGATTTCACGTACGCCGCGATCCACCAGATTCCGAGCTTCACGGAGAATTTGCGCGACGGGCCGCGAATATTCCGCGCCTCGTGTGTAGGGCACCACGCAGAAGGTGCAGAACTTGTCGCAACCTTCCTGCACCGTGAGAAACGACGTGACGCCCGGCGCAGAACTTTCCGGCAGAGAGTCGAATTTGTCCTGCGCCGGAAAATCGGTTTCGAGTGCATGGCCTTTTTCGCGACTTATGCGCGCGATCAGCTCGGGTAATCGATGATAGGATTGCGGGCCAACGACGATGTCCACCGCTTTTTGCCGTCTCACGATCTCTTCGCCTTCGGCTTGTGCGACACAGCCCGCGACCGCGATCACCATCTGGTTCCCGTTGGCAGCTTTCTCGTCTTTCAACTCTTTGAGCTTGCCGAGTTCGGAGAATACTTTTTCCGATGCTTTTTCGCGGACGTGACAGGTGTTGAGGATCACCATATCCGCATCCCTCGGCGTATCGGCCGGCGCATAACCCAACGGCGCCAGCAGATCCGCCATACGAGCGGAATCATAGACGTTCATCTGGCAGCCGTAGGTCTTGATAAAAAGCTTTTTCATCTCTGGCGCGGGTTATCGTCCGAACGATACGCGCGGGCAAGCCAGGCTTGGTTTAAGCCGCGGCGCGCGCAGATTCTCTAGCAGAAGCAGGCGTTTGGGCTGGCGGCGTCGGACCGGTCATGCCGGCGAGCGCACGCACTTGACCACGGCGTACGAGGTCTTCGGCGATGACCGCCAGCTTTTTGCGGCCACCGACCTCATCAACCGTCATCGGCTTGTGGAACTCAATCACGAGATCAACTGGGCCCGTTTTCAAACCTTCCCAGAGATGATCGACCAGCTCCATATCGCCATACCACGAAAACAACGGCCGATTTTCACGACCCATGGGAATTCCGTGCAGACTGACATAGGTGACGGACACCGGCTGCACCGGAACATAGACCGGCTTACCAGCTGTATCTTTGCCAATCTCACTGTCAGCCGCGCCCATCAGCGCGCTCTTGAAGGGCAACACGCGATGACCGTCGTCCGATGTACCTTCCGGGAAGAGCACGAGTACGTCGCCTTCAAGTAAACGCTCGCGCATCAAATCGCGGGACTCGCCCGTCTTTGAACGACGCTCGCGTTCGACAAACACAGTGCGCTGCAATCGCGCGAAAGTCCCAAAAAGGGGCCAACTCGCCACTTCGCTTTTCGCAACGAATGATACGCGCGCCACGCCACCGAGCGCCAGAATATCGAGATAGGATGAATGGTTCGAAACCATCAACGCTCCTCGATCTTGAATCGGAGTTCCGATGATTTTCACTCGGATCCCGAATATGCGCGCAAGAAAGCGTTGATAGGCAAGCGGCGTTCTTTTGTAGCCGGGAATTTTGAACCGCAGCATTACTGCCTGATAGGGGATCACGACGGCGGACGACAGCAAGAACGCCGCCAAAACGAAAAATGCGCGCAGCGATTGCATGGCGCCTAGCGGCCGTTGGTCTTTTGCGGTCCCTTGGGAACGCCGTAGAGCTCAAGGCGGTGATCGACGAGTTCGAAGCCCAATTCTTCAGCGACACGGCGCTGAAGCTTCTCGATATCCTCATTGCGAAATTCGATCACGCGGCCGGTTTGCACGTCGATGAGATGATCATGATGCGCATCCGGTGCTTCTTCATATCGCGAACGGCCATCGCGAAAATCGTGACGCTCCAAGATGCCAGCATCTTCAAACAGCTTCACGGTGCGATAGACAGTGGCGATCGAAATGTGGGGATCAAGCGCGGATGCGCGCCGATACAATTCTTCTGCATCTGGATGGTCGTTGGCGTCGGAGAGTACGCGCGCGATTACGCGCCGCTGCTCTGTCATCCGAAGACCTTTGTCTTGGCAAAGTTGTTCGATGCGCGTCACGCGATCTCCGGCGAGAATGAGGCGGGCAGTCTATTCGGTTTCGCTGGCATTTCCCAACCGAAACGTGAGGGGAAGTCGGGCTTTGAGAACCAGCGCATCGTCACCCGGCGCGTAATAACCCTTGCGTTGACCCACCTGTTCAAAGCCGTGGCGGGTATACAGCGCTCGGCCGGGTTCGTTGCGCCTGTCGACCTCCAGGAACATGATTTTCGCGCCAGCTTTGTCTGCCTCCGTGCTACCAGCTTGCAACAGCTTGGTTCCGAGGCCTGTCTTCCGCGCTGCTGGCACCACACAGATGGTGAGAATTTCCGCTTCATCGACGGCGACACGCACAATGATCAATCCGGCATCGTCGAGCAGCAATCCAAACGTGCCGGGCTTATCGAGCAATGCGGCAATCGCGTCACGAGACCAGGCATCGGCAAAACATTGTGCGTGAATTGCAGCGAGTGCATCCACATCGCCGGATTTGGCGTCGCGAATGCTCACGGCCCGGCAGCCGGAAGTTTGGCATCAGGCGCTCGCAGATACAGCGGCGACGGCGCTTTGTCAGGCGCAGCTGATTTCAGTGATAGCCGCGCAACCCAAAGCGCGTCCGGTTGACGTATAGATGTGACAACAGTCTCGCGATGTAGCGCCGCGAAATCTGGCGAAATCTGCTCGACTGCAGTGCCGGCAAACGCGATTTTTCCGATTGCTGAATTCGCGATGATTTGCGCTGCTTCGTTTAGTTGAACCAGTGCTGGCGCCAGAACCAACTCACCACTCGATACGATCGACAGATAAGCTTCGCCGCGCTTGGCGTCGTGTATTGCGGCCGCGGTCCGCAATTCGCTTTGGGCGATAGCGGCAGCGCACATCGCTTCGAGTGTCGTTATGCCGATCAGCGGCTTCTTCAAAGCTACGCGCAATCCGCGCATGAACGCCAAGCCGACGCGCTGCCCCGTGAATGTTCCGGGTCCGGTCGTTACCGCGAGACGATCGAGCGACAGAAAGCCAATGCCTGCATCGCGCATCGTTTCTTCCACCATCGGCGCAAGCGCTTCGGCATGCCCTCGATCCATCAAGACGAATTTGTGCGCGAGGATCTTCCCATCGTCGAGAACCGCAACGGAACACGCACCCAGCGCGGTGTCGACGGCGAGGATCTTCATGGCGCGAGGAAGCGGCTCACACCGCTTCGACGGCGTTCACTTCGGGGATATAGTGACGCAGCATGTTTTCGATGCCGTTCTTCAGCGTCAGCGTCGACGACGGACAACCGGCACAGGAACCACGCATGTGCAGTGACACGACGCCCGATGCACCATCATAAGCCTTGAAGATGATATCGCCGCCATCGTTGGCGACGGCAGGACGAACGCGCGTATCGAGCAATTCCTTAATTTGAGAAACGATCTCGGCGTCCTCGCCGGAATAAGCTTCGGTCTCGTCTTTTTCTTCAGCCGCACCTTCGAGCAGCGGCAGGCCGCGCGTGAAGTGTTCCATGATCGCTCCGAGGATAGCTGGCTTTAGATGCTTCCAATCACTCTCTTCCGACTTCGTCACCGAAATGAAATCGCTGCCGAAGAACACGCGCGACACATCAGTAATTGTGAGTAGCGCGTGCGCGAGCGGCGAGCGCTCGCCGGATTCGTGCGTGGGAAAATCAGCTACCGCGCTGTCGCCCATGACCTCGCGGCCGGGCAAGAACTTCAGGGTGGACGGGTTTGGCGTGGATTCGGTCTGGATGAACATGGGCCGCTCTTTCTCGCGCCTTATGTGGACCCGGCGCAGTAGTGGATCAAGACTCAGAAATCCGAAGCGATGCCTTTGCGCTCCCAATCGCCAAAACGCGTGGGTTCGGGGCCTTGCGGGCCATTATTTTCATGGGGCAAAGGCGTCGCTTTAACCGCGTTCGCAGCGCGGACTTCCGCTTCCGCGCGCGCACGTTTGCCCGCTTCGCGGATGCGTTCGGCGATCTTTGTATCGGGCGGCTTAGCCATATCCGCACTATACAGCAGCCATGTTTGATGCGGTATCCTTTGCGATGACCACACTTCCCGCTGGGCTTTCTGCACGCGCCGCCGCGCTTTCCGCGCTGAGCGAAGTTTTGCGGCGCCGCCGGCCGCTGGATGCGGTGCTGGAAGATGCGATCGCGCAACAAAAGCTGGAACCGCGCGATGCCGGGTTCGCGCGCACAATTGCCAACGAGACATTCCGCCGTTTCGGACAGATCGATGCTCTGATCCGCGCGTTCGTTCCCAAACCGCCCGCGCCGCACCGCGCCGGGCCAGCGCCAGAAATTCTGATGATCGGTGTTTGCGAATTGCTGTTTCTCGATGTCGCGCCGCACGCAACCGTCGATGCTGCGAACCGATTGGCTGCCGCAGACAACAAGGCCGTTCATTTCAAACCACTGATAAACGCCGTGTTGCGTCGTGTAGCGAAAGAGGGCCGCGAGACCCTTGCTCAAAAAGATGCCTCACGTCTCAACACGCCAGATTGGATGTGGCAACGCTGGGCCGATACTTACGGCGGAGATGCTGCGCGCGCGATCGCGAACGCGCATGTCGCCAAGCCGCCGACGGACTTTGTGTTCAAATCCAATAACGCACGGCTCCTACCAAATGCCATTACGCTTCCCGGCAACATGGAGCGCGTTACCGAAACTGGCCGCGTAGACGAAATGCCGGGATATAACGAAGGCGGTTGGTGGGTTCAGGATTTCGCAGCGTCACTGCCCGCTCGTATGCTTGGTGATATTCGCGGCAAAGCGGTTCTCGATCTCTGCGCTGCGCCGGGTGGTAAGACGATGCAGCTCGCCGCGATGGGCGCGAACGTCATCGCTGTTGAGCGAGAACCAGCTCGTCTTGATCGCGTGCGTGCAAATCTGGCGCGCACGAAACTGAGCGCCGAGTTAGTAGAGTCCGATTTACGCGATTACATCCCGAAAGAACTGGCATCGTTCATCCTTCTCGATGCGCCTTGCAGCGCGACGGGTACGATCCGCCGCCATCCCGAATTGCCTTGGATCAAAAGCGCATCCGACATCGTGCTGAGCGCGCAAGCCGGCGGCGAATATCTTGATGCCGCGACAGATATGCTGGCAATTGGTGGCACACTTGTCTTCGCCGTGTGTTCGCTCGAACCCGAAGAGGGGCCGGAGCAGATTGCGGCGTTTTTAGAACGCAACGATGCGTTTCAGCGCAAGCCGATCGTCGCCGAAGAAATCTTCGGTTTATCCGAACTTCTGACAACCGATGGCGATCTCAGAACGCTACCCTGCCATTTCGCCGATAAAGGCGGCATGGATGGCTTTTATGCGGCCCGGCTCGTTCGCTTACGCTAAGCGACCCAACGCATAAGCCAGTGCGAGATAGACCTTTCCGGTATCGGCGCTGAGCAGCGACGATTCTAACAATCCCCCGCCGTCGCCCTCTCGCGCGCGCACGAGCAAGCCTTCAAACTCGTCCATATAGAGCGTCGCGGAATCGCGAAACTGTGCGCTCTCGCGATTGAGCGTTGCGATACGATTGACCGTGTTTTCGTCGATGGTTTCGGCAAGACGACGCGCGAAAATCGCACGATCGCCACCAAGATAGCGGCGCCATTCTTCGTTGCTCGGCGCGCCGTCAGGGCAAAGCGCCTCAAGATCGATTGCCATGTCAGCAAGCGCCGCCTGCAGCGCACCGAGCGCCGCCGCAGCGCCGGGCTTCAATTCTCTTGAGCGGTTATCGTTCGTATCTGCATTCGCCAGCAGTGTGCTCATGTTCCATCCTTTTGGGTCAGATGGATCGACGGGCCGGTCTTTGCGCTTGTTTGGCCGCTGCGTGAGACGACGCGCCATGCCGCGCAACCCTTCGTTCGGTTGCTCGGCCGACGGTTCGCTTTCCGGCCGCGATGGCGACCGTGTAGCAGAGCGCGCGTGAATTGTCGAAATCGCTCGCGCGGAAATATCGAGAATCTCTTCTGTCTCGCTGCGCACCATATCGCGCATGCGTTGGGCTTCCTGTTTGGCGATGCCCGGCAATGTAAGCAGATGACTTTCGACTTCCGCAGAAGCCTTAGCGAGCGAGTCCTTAATATCGTGCGCCTCGGTGGCGAGCTGTCCGGCGGCACGCAATAAGCGCTCACATTCCGCCATCGCATCACCGACAAGCGATTTGGCGTGCGCCTTGGCTTCCAATGCGGTCTCGCCGATAAGAGTTTGAGCACCGGCGCCGGCATCCTGCAAAGCGCTGACGAGCTTTGAGAGTGTCGTTGTCGCGTTGTCGCCAATATCCTTCATGCGCTCCGCCTCGCGGCCGAAGCTCGATGCAAGCTGCGTTGCGCGCGCGTTACCGCTTGCCATGATGACTTCAAGCTGACGCTCGGTTTCTGTGGCCATCATTGCAAATTTGTCGGCTTGCGATGTGAGCGTTTGAATAGCCAGTTCGATCGCTTCGCGTTGTCCAGCCAATCCACCTTCAAAAGAAGACCCTTCCTCCTTCAATCGCGCCAAAAGATCATTCATCGCGGCGCGGTGCTTTTCGTGGCGGCCAAGCACGAATTCCGATCGCGCCATCGCCGCATCGGAAACTGACTCGATCTGCTTCGCCTGCCGATCGATCTCCATGGCTGCAGCGTGCGGCGCCTGTGCAGCGGCCTCGGCGGCAATGCGGAAATTTGACGCTTGCGTATCCAACGATTGTCCGGCCGTCCTCAAAGTGCCTTCTGCCGTCTCCAGCGTTGCCTTCAATTGTGCCGCGCGGCCGGCTACGACTTCGCTTGCCCGAGCCGCGGTGTCAGTGAGCGATCCCGCGACGCCTTCGATGCGCTCGCGTTCCTGACTCAGGCGCGCCGCTACGGCTTCAGCGCGCACATCAGCGCGTGCACCAGCTTCGTCCAAGGCCGCGATCTGATTTTCGAGAACTGTTTCGAGCGCACGCAAGCGTGCGAACGCACCATCTAGCCCGGCGTTCAAAGCGTCGAGTTCGCGGCGCACCGCGCGACCGAGGCGCGCAGCGGTTCGCGCAGCTGTTTCATCGGCTGCGAACAAACGATCCGTCGCTTCTGCAAGCGTAATCGCGGCACTGCTCATGACCTGGCCGCGCAGGAATGCCCATGCGGTCGAAACAATGAGAAGCGGTGGCGCAAAAGTTGCGAACGCCGCCATTGCCATCTGCGGCACAGATAGAGAGAGCAACCCCCTGGGCCCGAAATATCCAAAGAGATAAGCAATCGCGACCCCAACCCAAAATGCCGCGAACGTCACAGCAAACAGAATTGCGCTCGAATTATTTTGTGCGCGCGGACGGGCGCGCTCGGCGGCCGCCGCTTGTTCTTCACTGAAATTTTCAGTGGCTTGCACCAGCACTGGCTGGTTGCGTTCCGATCCAAAAGACGCCACGGACGGACCCTCACTGTTAACTCGCGGGCGCACTTTAACCATCATTTCTCGCGAATCGCGAGACCTCCGCCTACGGATTAAATGCAAGGGCTGGTGCCACAATCGTTAACGCGCGACACTGCACACATGGAAGCCAATCAGCCGAGCAAAACCGCGCACGGCGCTGCAATGCACCGCGCAGCCCATCAATTGTTAGATCATCCGCCGGTCTTCGCTGATCCACTCGCAATCAAGATCGTGGGGCCGGAAGCGGCTCAGACTCTAAAGGATGGGTCCGGACGTCAGGTCATGGTGGAATTGGCCCCTCTGCGAGCGTTCATCGCGGTGCGGAGCCGGTTCACCGAAGACTGCCTCGGCGAAGCCTATGCAAACGGTGTTCGGCAATACGCGATACTCGGCGCTGGGCTCGATACGTTCGCATATGAGCGTTCGAAAATGTTTTCCGGTCTTTCGGTTTTCGAGATCGACCACCCGGCTACCCAGGGTTGGAAGAAGACAATGGTGCGAGAAGCAGGACTTAATCCGCCGTCTTCATTGACCTACGCGCCGGTGAACTTCGAAACCGAAACGATCCGTGACGGCCTTGCGCGTGCCGGGTTCGATTTTGAAAAGCCGGCATGGTTCGCATGGCTCGGCGTAACGCCATATCTCTCACGCGAAGCCATCAGCGCAACGCTGTCCCTTATCGCCAGCGGAAAGCAGGGAAGCGGTGTCGCATTTGATTATTCCGAAGGCGTGCGTGGCGATGAGAGTTCGCGCGGTTTGCGAGCGATGGCAGAAAGAGTGGCGGCAATCGGCGAGCCATTCAAAAGTTTTTTCACGCCGGATGAGATTGCCGCTCTTGCAAAGAAGTGTGGGTTCAAGACCGTCGAAGACTTCGATGCGGCCAAACTTAATGCGCGCTATTTCGCCGGCAGATCAGATGGCCTTCGTCTCTATGGTCGCGGACATTTGATAAAGGCGAGCATCTAAGCGCGTTAAGGGTTCGTGAACCATAATCCCGTTGCCCGTCTTAACCGGGCATTGATGCCGATGTTGCTAGCGTGAAAAGACGATGAACAGGCAGGCACAGCGATGTCCGGTCGATCTCGACCATCTCGCCCGCTATACGGGCGGTGATGCCTCGATCAATGCGGAAATATTGCAAATGTTTGCAGGCCAATCTGCCGATCTGATGACACAGCTTCATGCAGTTTTGCAGACCCACGATCTGAAAGCGTGGAAGCTGATCACGCATTCGCTCAAAGGTGCCGCGCGCGGTATTGGCGCCTTTGCGTTGGCTGATGCTGCTGCACACGCCGAACCGTTGTCGCCGTCCGCTGACAATCTCGGTACGGTGCAAGCGTTACAAGAACTGAAGACTCAAACCGAAAACGTCCAGCGCTTTATCGGCACCTATCTCGCCGGCTGACTTTCGCGCGCGTCGAACACGTCGAATTCGTGCGCGATGCAGCTTTCTATCATCGTCCGCCATACGGGCTCCGCGATGCGCGCGGGCAATCTGGCACGCTTCGATTCCGCGAGAACTTTGTTCAACACGTCTTGAATGCGCCACTCGTCGCGAACCGCGTCGCGCGTCTTTTTGATGGTGCCGGCGCGTTCAATATAGGTCATCCGCTCCGCGATGAGCTTCACCAGCGCGCGATCGATGCGGTCGATCTGTTCACGTACCTCGCCCATGTGCGCGCATGCGGGCGCGGGTAAGATTCGGTCTTGGGTCATCGATTGGTCTTCCAGGATAACCAGCGATATCTATGCGCCGCTGGAGGAAATCGCATGGCTGGTGAGCGCGACAATTTTGACGGCAGAGCTGGCGGTGATTGCGGCATCTCCTATTTCTACGTAAGAAGATGTGGTTCCTTCCAATGCACACTGAGAGACTGTGTAATAACCGGATGAGCCAGCAAATTGAGACAGATGTCGCCATCATTGGCGCGGGGCCCATCGGGCTCTTTGCCGTCTTCGAGCTTGGCCTTCTGGATTTGAAAGCGCATCTGGTCGACATACTCGACCGGCCGGGCGGACAGCTGACCGAGCTCTATCCCGAGAAGCCGATCTACGACATTCCAGGCCTGCCGATTGTAACTGGTCAAGAACTGGCCGACCGGTTGATAGAGCAGATCAAGCCTTTCTCCCCGACATTTCATCTTTCTCAGATGGCGAGTGCGCTGACCAAACTTGCCGACGGTCGCTGGAAGCTGACGACCGATGGTGACACGGAAATCGTAGCGCCGGTTATCGCGATCGCTGCCGGCGGCGGAAGCTTCGTGCCAAAGCGGCCCCCGATTGCTGGCATCGAATCCTTTGAAGGGAAAAGCGTTCACTACGCGGTGCGCAAGATGGAAGCGTTCCGCGGTAAGAACATTCTAATCGCAGGCGGTGGCGATTCAGCGCTCGACTGGACAATTAATCTCGCACCCATCGCAAATAAACTGACACTCGTGCATCACCGCGACGGATTCCGTGCTGCGCAACACAGCGTCAATCAGATGCGGGAGCTGGCCGCGCATGGGAAAGTCAATTTCGAAATCGCATCGGTGAAAGCGCTCCATGGTGAGAACGGCGCATTAAATGCGGTCACGCTATCGGGAGCCGACAAGCGCGAATGGGAACACGCTTGCGATACGTTTATTCCGTTCTTCGGTCTCACCATGAAGCTTGGCCCTATTGCCGACTTCGGCCTGAACCTGCACGAAAACCTGATTCCCGTGGACACAGAAAAGTTTGAGAGCTCGACGAAAGGCATCTTCGCCATCGGCGACATCAACACTTATCCCGGCAAGCTGAAGCTTATTCTTTCCGGCTTCCATGAAGCCGCGCTGATGGCGCAGGAAGCGTTCCATATCTGCAAGCCGAATGAGAAGCTGCGCTTCCAATACACGACGTCGTCTTCCAGTCTGCAGAAGAAGTTGGGCGTGGCATGAAGATCATCGCGGTCGATCGCAATGGTGCAGAACATATTGTCGAAGGCCGCGACGGCTGGACGCTGATGGAATTGCTGCGCGATGCCGGTCTTCCCATCGCCGCCGAATGCGGCGGTGCCTGTGCCTGTGCGACCTGTCATGTTTATGTCGAAGAAAGCTGGCTCGACAAATTGCCACCGCGCTCCGACGCGGAAACCGATATGCTCGATATGGCGCTGGCGGTCGAAGCTAATTCGCGCCTTTCTTGCCAGCTCACGGCCAAGCCTGAACTCGACGGCATCAAGGTGACAATCGCCCCGGAATAGAAGGGCTTTGAGCGCCTAAATTTCCTGAAAGGTAAACCGCAACGGCTTTGTTGCCCGCCCGCGCGCGTTCCTGTTTTATAGCGCCCGCTTTGGCTTGGCGAAGCCGCAACGGAGACGGCATGGCATTCCAAGTTGACTGGCGAAGGGTTACCGCCGGCAGCGTTGTCGTCTTACTCCACATCCTTCTCATTTTCGCGTTGCTGGTGGCGACTCGCGAACCGATAATCGAGCGCGTGAAGGAGGTGCACGAGATCGTTCTCACGCTCGCGGTGCCGGGCGAGAAGAAGCAAAAGAAGCCGGGTGTCGAGCTGCCGATACCCATTCCCAGCTTTGCGCATCCGGTCGGCGAAAGTCGTTCGATTTCTGTGTTGCCAGTTCCGAAAGAAGAGGCGCCCATGGAAGGCGACATCCGGGCGTTGGGCCGGTATCTGAACAACTGCGGCGGCATGTACTACGAACAGCTGACCGCCCTGGAACGCGAGCATTGTGTTGGCAACCTGTGGAACGACGAGCATCGCGAGAAGGCGCCACTTTTGGGTCAGGTCAAACCGACGCCGTTCGATCAAGTGATTCAGGAACGCAACACGCCTGCTGATAGCGGGTTTCATCAATGTGATCCCGCTTCGATCAATGCGTCGTTGCATAACGTGCCTTGCACGGATTTCTCCAATAGTCATTCGATATTGAACGAAGTACCGGATCAGCATTAGCCGAGGGCGAATTATGGGCTTCTATGACCGACATATCCTGCCGCTGGTGTTGAACGCGGCGATGGGCACCAAGCCCATTCGCTATCAGCGCAAGAAGGTCGTGCCGAAGGCGAGCGGGCATGTGCTCGAAATTGGTTTCGGCGCGGGCCACAATCTTCCGTTCTACGATGCGTCCAAAGTCACGCATCTGTGGGCGCTGGAGCCGTCTTCCGAAATGCGCGAGCGTGCCGCGGAGCGTGTTTCGCAATCTCCCATCGATCTGGAATTCATCGATCTGCCCGGCGAACAAATCCCGCTCGACAATGACAGCGCCGATACGGTGCTCATCACCTACACGCTCTGCACCATTCCCGATGCGATGAAGGCGCTTGACGAAATGCGCCGCGTGCTCAAACCGAATGGCAGCTTGATCTTCTGCGAACATGGCGAAGCACCGGACGCGGATGTGAAACGCTGGCAGGACCGCCTGACACCAATCTGGAAATCGCTTTGCGGCGGATGCCATCTCGGCCGTCCGATTCCGCAAATGATCCGCGATGGCGGCTGGCGTGTGGATCACCTCGAAACGATGTACCTTCCAGGAACGCCGCGCTTCGCCGGCTTCAATTATTGGGGCAGCGCCACAAAATCCTGACGGGCATCTACATTTTGTGGTCTGCGAGACGCGGCACCATTCGTTTGTCGGTTTTCGCTACCCCCTCCCCTTAGTGGCGGAGGGCGGCGAGATCCGATTCCACTTCCACAGCCATCGCGGTCAGCATTTCCACATTGAAGCGCGCATAGGCACTGATCCGGCGTGCTTTGCGGCGTAGCGCACGCATGCGGATCGCGGTGAGCTCCGGCTGCTCAAGCGATTCGATGGAAACGGGCGCTACAAGCGCCTTTTCGGCATACATCTCAACGGCTTGCATGACATGCGATCCCTCTTTGTTCTAGAAAGAACATAGAGAGAACGATCCTGCGCGTCAACCCGCTCTATTCCATTGGCTCCACGCCCCTGAACGGCTCGTGTGCGCTGAACGACGGTTCGGTGAACCAGCGCGCGCCGTCGTCCGCCATGTAGAAATGATCTTCGAGGCGGATGCCGAATTTCCCCGGCTCCACGATCATCGGCTCGTTCGAAAAACACATGCCGGGCGCGAGCGGCGTCTTATCTCCGCGCACAAGATTCGGCGCTTCATGAACATCCATGCCGATACCGTGTCCGGTGCGATGGGGCAGTCCCGGCAATTCGTAATCGGGGCCGAAACCTTCCTTGCCCATTGACGCACGCGCGGCGCGATCGACGCTTTCGCATGGCGCACCGATCTTGGCGGCTGCGAACGCCGCGGCCTGCGCGCGCTTCTCTGCTTCCCACACGCGCACATATTCGTTCGATGGCGGCGCGCCGAACACGTAGGAACGAGTAATGTCGGAGTTATAACCATCGAAGCTGGTGCCGGTGTCGATGAGCACTGCATCGCCTTCGCGCAGCACACGATCGGTTTCGCCACCATGTGGCAGCGATGTGTCTTCGCCGAACGACACGATACAGAAGATATTGCCGCTGCCGCCGAGCTTACGATGCTCGCGATCGATGAAAGCTTCAACTTCGCTCGCACGCATGCCGGCCTTGAGATGCTTCCACGCGCGGCGCTGCACTTCGAGCGTGACCGTCTTCGCGTGTTGCATCAGCGCCAATTCGTTTTTCGACTTGATGCGGCGTAGCGCATTGATCAGCGGTCCAGCAGTGACGAGACGCTCATCGCCGAACACGGCGCGCAAGCCAAGGAAGGTGAACAGAGCGACCTGGTCGTCCACCGCAAGCTTGCCGGTTGGCAGGCGGCTCTTGATCAGGGCGTAAGGGCTCTCCTCTTCTTGCCAGACGTGGATATCGCCTTCGATGCCAACGACCTGGCCAACCTTATCTTTCTCAAAGCCGGGTGTGATGTATTCAACGACGCCGTTCTTGTGAATAAGCGCGCCGGTGAAACGCTCCGACGGATGCCAAGCGAAACCCGCGAAATATTTGAGTGATGTCGTCGGACCAATCAACATCGCCGACACATTTGCGGCGTCCATCTCGGCGCAGAGTTTGGCGATGCGCTCTTTACGTTCGGGCTGACCGATGGATGCGGGCAGGTTCAATTTCATATCAACGGCTCATCAGCGCGTATTCGCCGCCTTTTTCGATGCCGCGTTTGTAGGCGGGTCGTGCTTGCATCGCGGCGCGGTACTTCACCAAATTGGCGTAGGGCTCGAGCCGTGCGCCGGCAGCTTCCAGCACGAACAGCACCTGAATATCCGCGCCGGTGAGATCATTGCCGACGAAGAATGAGCGGCCTTTCATATACTCGTCCATATAAGAGAGGTTGTTCGCGATCTCGCTATCGACACGCGGCTTCAACGCAGCGGCCGCATCGCCCAACATGCCGGTGTAGAGCGCCATCAGAAGCGGCAGCATCGCGGAGCCTTCCGCGTAATGCATCCATTCGACATAGCGCCAGTAATCGTCGCTCCCGGCCTTTGGCTTCATTTTACCTTTGCCGTGCGTGTCGATGATGTATTCGACTTCGGCGCCGGATTCCGCGATCACGCGCTTGCCGTCTTCCAGCACCGGCGATTTGCCGAGCGGATGCACCGCCTTCAATTCCGGCGGTGCGAACGGTACCGGCGACATGCGCTGATACTTCACGATCTCATACGGAACGCCGAGCTCTTCGAGCAGCCACAAAATACGTTGCGAACGCGAGTTGTTGAGATGATGAACTTTGAGCATTGCGCTTCCTCGATTGTCTTTTGTCTATCGGAACAGGTGTTGTTGCCCGGAGCAAGCGAAGTTCGCACGCGGAGGCGGGGAGACGCGGAGGTTTTATGTTGCAGGATAGAACCGAACGTTCGAATTCATCGACCGGGCTTTCGCCCGGTCAAAATTGTTCACAATGCTCTATCTCAAAGGCGGATAAGAACTCCGCGTCCGCGCCTCTGCATGCGAAACTTTTCTAGCGCGCGT
>DASZML010000057.1:0-8393 GCA_035551875.1 Rhizomicrobium sp. | reverse complement strand
CGATGGCGGCCTTGCTTCACGCCCGAAATTAATCCGCCGGTTTCCAGCTTGGACAGATGGGAACTCGCCGTCTGCGCCGTCACGCCTGCCTCGTTGGCAAGTTCGCTGGCAGTAAGCGCTTTTCCAGCCAGCAGCGCCGCCAGCATATTGGCGCGTGCGGGATCGCCGGCGAGCGCGGCGACGGGTGCAATGGACGGACCTTCTTTCATAGTTCGACCATAGTCGAAGTATGGCCGTCCAACCAAGTGCTATCGTCCACACTTCGATGGAGATTGAACTATGAATGTCGTCTGCCATATCCGTTATGAGCTCGATCCATTCCAGCTCGCCAAATTTGAGCAATATGCGAAAGCCTGGTTGACGCTGATCCCGGCGTGCGGCGGGCGACTGATCGGCTATTTCATGCCGCACGAAGGCACCAACTACGAAGCCCATGCCATGATCGGTTTCGATACGCTGGCAGCGTATGAAAATTACCGCGCCTGTCTGCGCAATGACTCGAAGTCGATGGAAAATTTCCAGTTCGCGCAGCGCGAGAAATTCATTCTGCGTGAAGAGCGGCGATTCCTGCGGCAGGTCGAGTAATACGCTACAAGCAGATCAGGCGAAAACTTCCCACACCAGATTGGCGACGATATTGCTGCCCCAGTGTCTGATTCTTGGCATCCGCTTGTCCCAGTCCATCGTCCGCATGGCCAGCGACTGCTGGCGCTGAAAGACATAATCTTCGCGGCGATAATCGGAATGGGCGCCGATGCAGCCATTGTCGTTGCGCGGCACCATCGTCGCGCGCGAATTTAATTCCACATTGGCGCTCTTGCGCCGTTTTGAGCCAGTTCTCACGTCACATACTCACTGATTGTCCCTACTCAATCGAACAACGCGCGAATCCAAAAAAAGGTGCCATGTCGGGTGGCGTGCGCTGGGTCGCATCGGGAAGGCACCGGAAAGCTGGCAAAAAACGCCAGGTGCCTAATTTTCGTCAAAATACTTTTCGGTAAACGCGCCATCGAGCTTGCGGAGATGCGCGGCAGCCAGCACCGATGGCTCCATTAGCCGAGCGTTGATACCCATGCGGTCGCGGCCGGAATCGACCGGTGCCCAGTGCGTGACACAACCGCAAACCTTACAACGGTGAAATTCAATCGAACGGTCGTTCCACATATAGATGTCCGTCGCGGTTTCGCCTTTGACGACGCGCACCTGCTTCAGTGAGTAGTAAGCCCACAAGACGCCATAGCGCCGGCAGATCGAGCAGTTGCAATCCGTTATCGTCTCCGGGCGCGTATCCGTCTCGATCCGAATCGCGCCGCAATGGCAGGATGATTCGATCATCGTTCACTCCATCCGTTCGGCATGGATCTGCGCCGCCCCGCCGATGCGCGCTTTCTGACGTTCCCAGTCTTCGCGCATTTCCTTGCGCCATTGCGCGCGCAGGCGGCTGCGCGGCGTCGCGTAACGATCCCCGAGAAAATGCGCTTCGATGACGCGGTCGGCGCGAAAATGGCGGAAGGCATTGCGAAATTCGCACCACGCCACGATCAATCGCACCGCATCCCAGTAAGATACGGCGATGGGCCAGATGACGCGTTCCGTGTTCCTCTTTTTTTCGTCGCGATAGACGATCTCGATTTTTCCTTGAGCGCGAATAGACGTGCGGACGCGCGCCATGTCGATCGTGTCTTTCGGGCCGGGGTGCGATGTGTGCGCGGCAAGGAGCGGCTCCATCAGCAGCGGCCGCAAATGCTCCGGTATTACTACGCCGATCTTGGCAACGAGATCGGATGCGGCGCGCGCCAATTCCGGATCGGCGCGCGACATCACCCATTGCGCACCCAACATAGCTGCTTCGATCTCTTCCGCGGTAAGCATCAATGGCGGCATATCGAAACCGCCATCCAGCACGTAGCCAATACCGGCCTCGCCTCGGATCGGCACGCGATCGGCCATCAACTGCGCGATGTCGCGATAGATCGTGCGCGCGCTGGCTTCGAGTTCGACGGCAATTTCCTGCGCTGTCACCGGCCGCCGCTTGCGGCGCAAAACCTGGATGATCCGGAACAGCCGGTCCGCGCGTCTCATAGGGAAAATTTCATGGCCGCACCCTGCTGCAACGCTCCTGACACCATGCTGTCAGGAGCGTGTCAGTAAGAAAAGGGCCACATTGGAGGGACAGATATGATCAAGTTTTTCGGCTTCGGCCCCGCATTTGGATTGCCAGACCCCAGTCCGTTCGTGATG
Organism: Rhizomicrobium sp.; assembly: GCA_035551875.1. Taxonomy (GTDB): domain Bacteria; phylum Pseudomonadota; class Alphaproteobacteria; order Micropepsales; family Micropepsaceae; genus Rhizomicrobium. Next base: position 6,152 of record DASZML010000057.1, on the reverse strand, counting down.
AAGAGCGAAGTGCAACTCAAAATGGCGGGCGTGCCTTACACCTTCGAGCGCGCGGCGCCGCCGGCCGCGCCCAAGGGCAAGATTCCATACATCCAGGTCGGCGCGCACCGGCTAGGGGATTCGACTTTCATCCGATCACATATCGAGAAGGAACACAGCTTCGATTTCGACAAGGGCTTTTGCACGGTCGAGCGCAGCATCGCCTGGTCGTTCGAGCGGATGCTCGAGGATCATCTCTACTTCGCGATCATTCACATGCGCTGGATGGATGACGAGAACTGGCAGAAGGGCCCGATCCATTTCTTCGATGGTGCGCCGGACGGTGTCGCCGAAGCTTCGCGCCAACGTGTGCGCGAAATGCTGCATGGCCAAGGCATGGGCCGTCACACCACCGAAGAGATCGCGATGCTCGGCGATCGTTCTCTATCGGCGTTGTCCGCATTCCTCGGCGACAAGCTTTACCTCATGGGCGAGACACCATGCGGTGCGGATGCAACGGCATTTGGATTTATCGCTTCCGTGCTGACGCCGTTTTTCACCGGCGATCTGCGCAAGCGTGCAGAGCGGCATTCCAATCTTGTCGCTTACCGCGATCGGATGATGCTGCAGTATTATCCGGACTTTGAACAGAAACAGGCGGCGTAACACTCAAGACCACGGGGCGAGGCATTCTCGCCCTGTGGTCCACGTGTCAGTGATCGTTATCCGAGTCCGTGTTCCCGTCGTTGGATTCGTCGTCCATTCGAGCGTGTTCGGCATCCACCCGATCATGCTCGGCGTTCGTCCGATCGTGTTCGGCGTTCATGCGCGCAGCTTCGAGCTCGATGCGGATTTGCGCATGCTTCAGGGCCTCGTTGACGCGTTCGCTGATCTTCACATCCAGGTTTTGCCTCTTCAGCTCCTGGCGTGCCTCAGCCATCGCCCTCTCGATCTGCGGGCGAGCGTTGCGCATCGCCTGATCGACGGCCGCGCGGATCTTCGGTTCTTCCTCGCGTACTTTTTCCATGGCGATCTCACGCGCATGCGACTCGGCCATCGCGCGATCGATCCGCGGCTGGATGCGGGCGATTTCGGCGTCGGTGTCGTATGTCGTGCCGTCGATGATCACTTTCGTGCGCTTCACCGGGCGGCCATTCTCGTCATGCGTCGTCGAGTAGATATCGATCGAATGGTGGTGATGGCCATCTGCGGCAATCACAGGTTCAGCCGGCGCGGCTGGTGCCGGTGGCGCGGGCGGCGCTGCAACATCCATTGATGTCGCGGCGTCGGCCGGGGCAGCTGGCGGCGGTGGCAGAGGCGCTTCCGCGACAGATGGCGGCGCAGGCGGCGCATCCTGCGCCAAGGATGGCCGCGCCAGCGCAATCGCGCCAACGGCCAGGATTCCAACACTGGTGATCTTCAGAACATCCATCGCGGTTACTCCTGAACGAAGGGATTTGGGGGCAAGAACGGAAGCGACGCGCGTCTCGAGCTGTGACGGCGCTGCCATGAACAGCGACACGCCAGCGAGCGCGCTTTGGCGCGAGCGGAATTCGGAAGCGAGCTGCAACAATTCTCCCGCGTAAGAAGAAGGCCGCACGCCGGATACGATCACCGCATCGTCGGCGGCCATCTCCGCGTCGCCGCGCATCGTACGAGCGCCGATCCAGACCAGCGGATTGGGCCAGTAGAGGGCGCAAGCGATCAACGAAAGAAATTGCGTGACACTGTCGCGACGGCGAATGTGTGCAAGCTCATGCAGCAAGACCGCTTGCAAGCGTTCCTGCGGCCAGAACTTCGAGGCGAACGGCAAAAGAATGACGGGACGGACAAAGCCCCACGTCACCGGCCCGCATCCCTGCGGCTTGGTCGAGACACGAATCTGATAGGCGCGGCCGATGTCTGGCAGCGAAGGAATTCTCTCGCGCAACGGCGCACTGTTGCGGCGAAGAAGGACGAGGCCGATGAGCGCCGCGATACTGCGCAACACGACAATGGCAATGCCAATGACCCAGAGCGCGGCCAGTCCTCGTGCAATTGTTGCGAGATCAAAATGCCAGCTCGGTTGCGGCGCTGGCGGAATGAACGGTATCCCTCCATGAGAAACTGCTTCGACGACCCGCACTTGCGAATGAACCGGCGCGGCCGCTGGCAATAGCGCCAAGCGGAATTGCGATGGCAGAATAAGAGCCAAGACAGCCAGCGCCAGTAACGCACCGAAGGCCGCCGTCCAGATGAAATGGCGCAAACTCGCGCGCTTGGCGAACGTCGAGGCTTCCATCGCCACCGCCATGATGGCGATGGCCGCGAAGAACAATTCGCCGGCGAACAACAATCCGCGCAATGCCAGTTCTGTTGTCATCGTCCTTCCTTTCGCGCTTTCTCGATGAGTTGCGAAAGCCGTCGCAATTCCTCGTCGGACACGTCTGCGTCTTTGCGTGTGAGCAATGCGGTCACTGCGCGCTCCACCGAATTGTCGAAGAATGTTTTCAGCAGTGAGTCGATGGCGCGTTTGCCCATCTGCTCGCGCGCGACGGCCGGCTCATAAATGTAGCGCGTGCCGTCACTAACATGCCGCACATGTCCCTTGTTTTCGAGGATCGTCAGTTGCGTGCGGATCGCTGTGTAACTCGGCGGATCGGAGAGTTCATCGAGGATCTGCGCTGCGGAGCCTTTGCCGAGCTTGTAAAGCGCATCCATGATCTCGCGCTCGCGCCGGCTGAAGCCGTCTTTTCCTGTCTTATCGTTCGCCTTCTTCGCCATGCCAAAAAATTGGCACCGCATATGCCGACTGTCAATACGCTGCCGAACCGAAACCGCTAGGCGAAAGTCCGACTACTGCGGATTCCTTGCGATTGCTGCGTTCGGTCGATCTTAAAATCGCGCAATGCGCAGACCTGGCAAACTCGAGACTGATTACCAGCTCGCGCCGTCGGTTTTCTTCACCGGCACATCGTCGAGCGATCCCAGCGGCAGCATGCGGGCGTTGACGCCCATGCGGTCGTAGTTCTTGTCGACCGCTACCCACCACATCAGATTGTGACACGTCCTGCAGTGGTGCATCTCGAGCATGCGGTCGCCACGCATATAGATGTCGGTCGGTCCGGTCATCGTCACCTTCCTGGGCGAGTAGTAAGACCAAAGCCCGCCCGAGCGCCGGCAGATGCCGCAATTGCATTGCGTCACTTCGTCCAGCGTGCCGTCCACCGCATAGTGCACGGCGCCGCAATCGCATGAGCCTTCGAGCATGGGTTCCTCCGCGCGAATTAGAGCACACGATCCTGCCAAATCTGTCAGTAGTCTGGCAGCAGCGGGGCTGCAAAAACGCTCCTCGCGCCTTATATTGTCAGCATGGCGCACAACAACGGCATGATTCCCCGCCAGCGGAAGAGCAAGGCGGAGCGGGGACTATCCGACAACGCGGCGAAGTTCCGCGCCGCGGTGGAGCGCGTGCCGGTTCCGCCGGTCGGCGACGCCTATGATCCCGCCCCTCCCAGCGACTTCAATTTGCCGATGCATGGCGCGACGGGCGCGGAAGTTGCGGGATTTGTTCCGCATCGTCCGGCACGACCAGCGAAGTCCGAAGGCGGCAAGAAGTTCAAGCTCGTCAGCGAATACGAACCGGCGGGGGATCAGCCGACTGCGATCAAGGAATTGGTCGAAGGCGTGATGGGAACAGGCGTGGGCGCCACCGGCCGCAATGACAGCGACATCGGCATGGGCCGCATCGTTCCGGGCGCGGTGAAAAATCCATCGACGGCGATGGTCATCAATGCCGGCGGTCCGCTGACGGTGGGCGAGCGCGATCAGGTGCTGCTCGGCGTAACCGGTTCCGGCAAGACATTCACGATGGCGAAAATCATCGAGGCGACGCAGCGCCCGGCCCTCATCCTCGCGCCGAACAAGACACTCGCCGCGCAGCTCTATGCCGAGTTCAAAGGCTTCTTCCCGGAGAACGCGGTCGAGTATTTCGTGTCGTATTACGATTACTACCAGCCGGAAGCGTATATCCCGCGCACCGACACCTACATCGAGAAAGATTCGTCGATCAACGAAGAGATCGACCGCATGCGCCATTCGGCGACGCGCGCGATTCTCGAACGCGATGACGTGATCATCGTCGCGTCGGTGTCGTGCATCTACGGTATCGGCTCGGTGGAAACCTATAGCGGCACCGCCGTCACCATGACGAAGGGCATGCGGCTGGATCGCAACGAGCTGATGCGCGATCTGTCGGCGCTGCAATACCGGCGCAACGACGCGGCGTTCGCGCGCGGCACGTTTCGCGTGCGCGGCGACACGATCGATCTTTTTCCGGCGCACTATGAAGACCGCGCGTGGCGCATCGAGTTGTTCGGCGATGTGGTGGACAGCATCAGCGAGTTCGATCCGCTCACCGGCAAGAGCGCCGGTCAGCTCGAAACCATCAAGGTCTATGCGAACTCGCACTATGTGACGCCGCGGCCGACGCTGGCGCAGGCGATGAAGGGCATAAAGGCCGAACTGATCACGCGCCTCGCCGACTTCCGCGCCAACGGCAAGCTGCTGGAGGCGCAGCGCCTCGAACAGCGCACGACATTCGATCTCGAAATGATCGAAGCCACCGGCTCCTGCGCCGGTATCGAGAATTATTCGCGCTGGCTGACAGGCCGCAAACCCGGCGAGCCGCCGCCGACGCTATTCGAATATCTGCCCGACGAAGCGCTCGTCTTCGCCGACGAAAGCCACGTGACCGTTCCGCAGATCGGCGCGATGTACAAAGGCGACTACCGCCGCAAGTTCACGCTCAGCGATTACGGCTTCCGCCTGCCGAGCTGCATCGACAACCGCCCGCTCAAATTCGAGGAGTGGGACGCGATGCGCCCGCAAACCGTCTATGTGAGCGCGACGCCCGGCCCGTGGGAGCTGGAGCGCACCGGCGGCATCTTCGCCGAGCAGGTGATCCGCCCGACAGGTCTTATTGATCCGCCCGTCGAGATCAGGCCAGTTGAAACGCAGGTGGACGATCTGATCCACGAATGCCGCGAGATCGCGAAGAAGGGCTACCGCGCGCTGGTGACGACGCTCACCAAGAAGATGGCGGAAGACCTCACCGAATACATGCACGAACAGGGCATCCGCGTGCGCTACATGCACTCCGATGTGGAGACGCTGGAGCGCATCGAGATCATCCGCGATCTGCGTCTGGGCGCGTTCGACGTGCTGATCGGCATCAACCTTCTGCGTGAAGGTCTCGATATTCCGGAATGCGCGCTGGTCGCGATCCTCGATGCCGACAAGGAGGGCTTCCTGCGCAGCGAGACCTCGCTGATCCAGACCATCGGCCGCGCCGCGCGCAACATCGACAGCAACGTGATCCTCTACGCCGACAAGATCACCGGCTCGATGCAGCGCGCGATGGCCGAAACCACCCGCCGCCGCGACAAGCAGAAAGCCTACAACGAAGCCCACGGCATCACGCCGCAAAGCGTGAAGAAGAACATCGCCGACATCATGGGCAGCATGTATGAGCGCGACCATGTGACGGTGGATGCGGGTCTGAGCGAAGACGGCAAGGAATTCATCGGTCACAACATCCGCGCGCATATCCAGGATCTCGAGAAGCAGATGCGCGAAGCGGCCGGCAATCTGGAATTCGAAACCGCCGCGCGCCTGCGCGACGAACTCAAGCGGCTTACGGCGACGGAGCTTGCCATCTCCGACGACCCCTTCGCCCGCCAGAGCGCCGTGGACCGCGCCGTCGACGATGCCTTCCTCACCGCCGTAAGAGACGGCGCCGATCCGGCGGACGGCAAAGCCTCACGCGGAAAAGGCTCGCGCAAACGGATGCAGCGGGCGAGCCGGCCGGGCGTGCCGAAGACGTTTGGGAGTCGGAGTAGGTAATAAATTCAGACGAACTCAAACTGGTTACCGCGTCATAGACTTCGCGAGGCACTCCACAACTAGCTTCCCACATCGATAAGCATCAACTGTCTCAGAAAAAGTTGCGTTCTGAGGGAGCTTGCCCTCATGCGCAAATTCGTTCCGCCAAGTAATCAAGTTATCATAACAAGTGAGGATGTCTTTTCCCTCCGCCCGGAGAAATTCGCGATTTTTCTTCTGAACATTTCGTTTGAATTTGTCCGCGTACTTATCACCAAAGCGCCTCGCATATTCGTCATACAGAATTCTAT
>DASZML010000056.1:0-3255 GCA_035551875.1 Rhizomicrobium sp. | reverse complement strand
TAGAGTTTCAGAAAGTTCGAAATGCTTCTTCTTCTCGTTCGACCATTCTGGTTTGAAGTGAACTAGCGCATTTCTCAATCTGACCAACACCTTTGCGTTTCGATGAATCTTGTCCGCATGGTTTATTGGTGGTTCTTGTCGAAGAGTCAGTATGAGGTCAAATTTTTCAAGCGCGCTCTTCCTTTCTGACAGTTCCCAAAACTTTTCGATCACATCCGGCTGGATGTTAGGAAAAGACGCGACGCCGTCAGCAAATCTCTCGTTGGCGTAGGCTTCTAACGCGGATGTGGCGTTCATAGCGCAAGCCATTGAATAAAAGATTATGTCGTCAAACCAGTCACCAAACTCTTTTGCCACATTTTCGCGTTCGATTTCTCCAACATGACGAGAGAATTTCGCCGCAGCAAAAAGATGATTGATCGAGAGATTTTCTCTGACGATTGCGGTTGCTGTCATCGTCACGCTCATCGAAACCTTGCCGCTGGTTGCGACAATTTTTGAAGCGTCGTCCATTCGCGTATCTCATCCATTTGCTGGAGACGATTATGGATTTGCTGTGTCACCAGTCAAAGCAGGCGGACGCCGCGAATCGGTTTCGGTTGATAAGTTTTACTATGTCCTTCCCGGCGAGCCGAACAGCGTGAGGCGAGGGAAGGGAATCTAACTCCGGCTTAGGCGCTTGTCCTAAGTTGGATTTTCTTCCCCCTCGCTGCGCTCGGCCGGGAATGACAGTCTAGCTAGGCATCGCTACCGGCAAACGATAAGGTCGCCAATGCCCCATCTGCTTTTCAGAGCGGCGCGTCGCGTGCGATCGCCACCATGAACATCACGCTTCTTGCGATTACCGTTGCGCTGATCGTTCTTGCGGCCATATTGATGTTCGCTCGCCGCAGAACGCACGCGTCTGCAGCAACGCCGCAAGCCTGTATCACAGCCTTTGTCGACGCCATGCTCAAACGCGATATGCAAGCGGCCTTGGCGCTGCTCACGGATGATGTCGTGCTTTATTACAGCAATGGCAGTGCCATCTGGGGCAAGCAAGCCTTCGAAGCGACGATGACCGCGAACTGGAAGATGATCACCGACTACACATACAAAACGGTTGAGACGAAATGGATTGTTCAAACCAATAGCGTGGCGGCAGTGATCTATACGCTCGCGTGGTCTGGAAAAGTGAACGGCAATCCCGTGGGCGGCGAAGGCCGCGGCACGCGCGTCCTGCATCGCGACAGCCACGGCTGGCGCATCGCCCACGAACACCTCAGCAACGGGACGTGGAAGTAGGTATAGCGTCGCCAGACGGAACTTCCGCGTGCGCATCGCATTTGATGTTCGGGAACTTGCGCGACATCAGGAGAACATCATTACAGGAATACGGCGACAGCATACCTATTGTCCCCAATCGCGGATGCGATGCGAGAGGATGCCGGAATTGCGGGAATATGTATCTGTCGCCGCATTTCAACAGCTTCGGTTTGGTGCTTGCGTCCAAGTTGGATTGGCTTCCTCCCCGGCGGCGGGCTTAGTCTGTCGAGTCTCTCTCGACACGCAGTAGCGCCTGCGTTGTGAAAACGAGCCCACAGAAAGAAAACAGCGCCGCTATGGCGTGTCCGGTTTCCCAATTCAACCGGTCCTGCGTCCAGTTGGCGGGAAGCGTCTGCGCGCCGGCGAGCGCTTTGTTGACCTGATCGTCGAGCAGGAAGAAGCATAAGAGCATGCCGGCAAACATCGCCGCCGCGACGCTGTAGAGCTTTACGAGGCCCGCAGTTTGCCGCGCTGCAATCGCCATTGCGATGCAAAGAACGAGTCCGCCGATCTCTGTCGGTGCACCGATCAACGGGCCCCAGCCATTGTAGAGGCGCTGCTGAACTTGGAGCCACAGCGGCCCGGGCATTGCAAACTTGTTCGGCAGTTCGAGAACATGCGCCATCGGCGCCCATGTCGCGCTCAGTGTCACGATCGCCGTAAGCCAAGCCAGCTTGCGCATCCCAGTCTTTTACCACGCCCGCCATTCTTCTCCCCATACGGAACTTCCGCATGCGCTTCGCATTTGATGATCAGGAAACTCGCACAACCGCGGGCAATCAGGAGATCGTCATGGCGAAATCGAAGACACGTCCGCCGGCACAGGCGCCGATCGGTGCAGCGGCGGGTGCCGTCGTGGGTGCGATGGTGGCGGGACCGATCGGAGCGGTGGTCGGTGCGCCCTTGGGCGTGCTCGCATCGCGGCGCGTCAATGCCGGAACCGTCGGCACCGCCAAGCGCGCGACCAAATCCGTCGGCCGCAAACTGAAAGCACGCGCGACGACGGCGGCCCGCAAGACAAAGAAGAAAGCCGCCAGCACCGCGCGGACGGCGAAAGCGAAAGTCAAAGCCACAGCACGCACCGCGAAATCGAAGACGCGCAAAGTCGCGAAGAAAGCGAAGAAGCGGGTGACGAAAGCGCGGCGCTAGTCATCACCTCTCTTGTGGGCAGGCGGTTTCTTAAAACAACGATTTCCCATTCGCTGTCGGCAATGAGACGCCCATGATCTTCGCCACGGTCGGTGCGATGTCGCGCATGTCGATTTCGCCGATGGCGCCGCTCTTGGGGATGCCCGGGCCATCGATCATGAAGGTTGCGCGCATTTCCGGATGATCGGGGAAATAGCCATGCGTGCCTTTGATCGAACCGGCGGTGACCATCGCGCTCACCACTTTGCGGCCGCCTTCATAGCCGAGCTTGAAGTCCACCCAGAACGCGGCTTCCACCGCGCCGCCTTTGGCGTCGATCTGCGGCTTGTCGATCACTTCCGCGATGCCGTTCTTCGGATCGGCGGCGAGCTTGTTCAGAAGCGCGGCGACTTCGGCATGCAGCGCCGCATCGTTTGGATCTTTCAAGACCACCGCTTCCGATCCGCCCGCGTCCCACGGTTCGGCTTTCCAGTCCGTGACTTTCTGCGTGTGCGGATCGATCGTCACGAGACCGGCTTTCACGAACGGCACCATCAGATTCACATCGTGCTCGACCGGCGCGAAACCGTGATCGGACACGATGGCGACGACGAGATCGGGCTCGGCCTTGCGCGCCGCCGCGATCAGATCGCCCACCGCGCCGTCCACGGTTTCGATGGCCTTGTGCGCCTCGGGCGTGCCGGGGCCGAATTCATGCTGCGTGCCGTCCACGCTGACCAGATGCACCGTCATGAATTCGGGATGCTCGCTTTGGATCATCGCCGCGGCGAATTTCGCGCGCGCGACATCCGAGGCCGGCGT
>DASZML010000055.1:0-2421 GCA_035551875.1 Rhizomicrobium sp. | reverse complement strand
TTCAGGTAGGATTGCTATACTCCGGGAAAGCCCACAATTCAAAAAACAAATAAGAAATGTAAAATGACAAAGACGTTGTACGACAAAATCTGGGACGCCCATCTGGTGCATGAAGCGTCGGGCGAATCCGCCGTCATCTATGTGGACCGTCATCTCGTTCATGAAGTGACGAGCCCGCAGGCTTTCGAAGGCCTGCGCCTCACCGGCCGCAAGGTCCGCAAGCCACAATACACGCTCGCCGTCGCCGATCACAACGTTCCGACGAAGGATCGCGCCAAGGGCATCGCCGATCCGGAATCGCGCGAACAGATCGCCACGCTGGAAAAGAACGCGAAGGATTTCGGCGTCGAATATCTCTCGATGGACGATATCCGCCAGGGCATCGTGCATATCGTGGGTCCTGAGCAGGGCTGGACGTTACCGGGCACGATCATCGTTTGCGGCGACAGCCACACTTCCACCCATGGCGCATTCGGCGCGCTCGCCTTCGGTATCGGCACATCGGATGTCGAACATGTGCTGGCGACGCAGACTCTGCTGATGCCCAAATCGCGCAACATGCGCGTGACGGTGAACGGCAAGCTACCCATCGGCGTCACCGCGAAAGACATGGCGCTCGCCGTGATCGCGAAGATTGGCACGGCTGGCGGCACCGGTTACGTCATCGAATATGCAGGCGATGCGGTACGTGCGCTTTCGATGGAGGGCCGCATGACCCTCTGCAACATGACGATCGAAGGCGGCGCGCGCGCCGGTTTGATCGCGCCGGACGAGACGACATTCACCTATGTCGAAGGCCGCCCGCGTGCGCCCAAGGGCGAAAAGTGGAACGCCGCCATCGCCACTTGGAAGACGCTGCATTCCGATGCGGATGCGAAATTCGATGCTGAGATCGTGTTGAACGCAGCCGATATCGAGCCGATGGTGACGTGGGGCACATCGCCGGAGCAGGGCTTGCCGGTGACGGGTCATGTGCCCGATCCCGCCGCGATTGCCGATGCCAATCAGCGCGCCGGTGTTGAGCGCGCGTTGGGCTACATGGATCTGAAGCCCGGCACGGCCCTGAGCGAAGTGAAGATCGACCGCGTGTTCATCGGCTCCTGCACAAACGGCCGCATCGAAGATCTGCGCGCCGCAGCCGCCATCGCGAAGGGCAAGAAGGTGGCGAGCCATGTCGGCGCGATGGTCGTGCCGGGGTCGGGTCTGGTGAAGAAACAGGCCGAGGATGAAGGGCTGGACCGCATCTTCGTCGAGGCCGGTTTCGAGTGGCGCGAGCCGGGATGCTCGATGTGCCTCGCCATGAATGCCGACCGGCTGGAGCCGGGCGAGCGCTGCGCTTCCACCTCAAACCGCAATTTCGAGGGCCGCCAAGGGCGTGGCGGCCGCACCCATCTCATGTCGCCGGGCATGGCAGCTGCGGCAGCAATCGCAGGGCATCTCGCGGATGTCCGGAAGTATCAGTAGACTTGGCGTCGTGAGTATACTCACGTAAGGTGTTTCACGAAGATTCGTGGGAAACTCTGGTGAAATCCGATAGCGAGCGGCAATCCGAATATCAGAAGCGCCGGACCGAAAAAGAAAGCCGCGTCACCTTCTGGCTGCCCAAGGATGTCGAGGCAGCATGCGAGAAGCTTCGCGGCGATCAGTCCCGCAATGACTGGCTGAACCGGGCCGTGATCGAACTGATTTACCGCCATCTGTCCGGCAAGCGCTTCGGCCAGCTCTATTCCGAAGCGGAGCATCGCCAGACACTCATCCGTGCGCGAGAGATGGGTGTGAAGTTGTAACGGCTACTTGAACTCCGCCCGCCAGCGCGGCGTGAGGTAAGCACGAAAGACGGTCTCTGGAATCACGAGCCGGAAATCGCCGGCCGCATGCGGCCAGATCTCGCCCGCACCATAGAGCAGGACGATTGCGTTCGCTTTGGTATCTCCCTTTTCAAAGATGAGCGCGTAGTGACCCAGCTTCGCGGGGTCCGCGCCGATCCCTTGGCCAGCTTCATCGGGGAAGGGCGCCTCACCGGCGCGCACTGTCATCTCTTTCGTCCAGGTCTTCGTGGCCGATGCTGTGATCGCCGTGAAGGCGGTCTTCGCTTGCGACGGAATGAACAGCGCTTCGAACGGCACGGCGCGGTTCGCCGCTTTGTCCCAGACGATCGTATCGAACGCGCCGTTTGGATGCGCGCCGTCCTCGTCGATGAAGCTGTCGGCAGACAGGCTGATCGCGGTCGGGCTTTCGAATGTGACGCGCCAGGTGGTGGCCAGATCGAACGGGTGGAAATCGGGTATCTTGGCGTCGAACTCTTCCTTGGCTTCCTGTTCGAGCTCGTTGGAATCCCGCTTCCAGCGCGAGAATATCTCTGTCTTCAAAGGCGCAATCGCCATAGCGGTTCGCGGAATGCGCAGATGCAGCGTGTAGATC
>DASZML010000054.1:0-6170 GCA_035551875.1 Rhizomicrobium sp. | reverse complement strand
GCGCAGCGCACCGCAGAGGCAACCGCCTTTAAAGTGTTTATTTGCTACGTCGTTCATGTACGCTTATGAATCGACAATTAGACATTCTCTTCGGCCTTCGGCGGCGGCAACGCCTTCGGCTTCAGGTCCGCGTCGGTAATGAACTCGAAAGCGAGCGCGTCTTTCTCGCGATCAAGCAGGATGCGCACCGTGCCGCCGCTCTTGAGCTTACCAAACAGGATCTCGTCGGCCAGCGGCTTCTTGATGTGGTCCTGGATGACGCGCGCTAACGGGCGCGCGCCGAATGCATCGTCGTAACCCTTCTCACCGAGCCAACGTGCCGCTTCCGGCGTGAGATCGAACGTCACGTCGCGATCGGTGAGCTGCACTTCCAGTTCGAGCACGAACTTCTCGACCACGCGGTCGATCGTGTCACGGCCGAGCGGCGCAAACGCAATCGTCGCATCGAGGCGGTTGCGGAATTCCGGCGTGAACAATTTCTTGATCGCCTCGTCGTCCTCGCCTGTGCGCTTGCCGCGTCCGAAGCCGATGGAATCCTTCGCGGCATCAGATGCGCCCGCATTGGTCGTCATAATGAGCACGACATTGCGGAAGTCGATCTTCTTGCCGTTGTGATCGGTCAGTTTGCCGTGGTCCATCACCTGCAGAAGGATGTTGAACAGATCCGGATGCGCCTTCTCAATTTCGTCCAGCAACAGCACGCAATGCGGATGCTGGTCGACACCATCGGTGAGCAATCCGCCCTGATCGAAACCGACATAGCCCGGCGGCGCACCGATGAGGCGGCTGACCGTGTGGCGCTCCATATATTCCGACATATCGAAACGGATCAGTTCCACACCCATGATCGCGGCGAGCTGCTTGGCCACTTCGGTTTTGCCGACGCCGGTCGGACCGCTGAACAGATAGCAGCCGATCGGCTTCTCCGGCTGACGCAAGCCAGCGCGCGCGAGTTTGATCGCCGATGATAGCGCGTGGATCGCGTCGTTCTGACCGAACACAACGCGCTGCAGATCGCTTTCGAGGTTGCGCAACTGTTCCGCGTCGGTCTTGGAGACAGATTTTGGCGGAATGCGCGCCATCTTTGCGATGACTTCTTCCACTTCTTTCACGCCGATGACTTTCTTGCGGCGCGACTCCGGTAACAACATCTGCGAGGCGCCGACTTCGTCGATCACATCGATCGCTTTGTCGGGCAGCTTGCGGTCGTTGATGTACTTCGCGCTCAACTCGACGGCCGCCTTGATCGCATCTGCCGTGTAACGGACTTTGTGAAATTCCTCATAATACGGCTTGATGCCTTTGAGAATCTTGATCGTTTCGGGAATTGTCGGTTCCACCACATCGATCTTCTGGAAGCGGCGCACGAGCGCACGGTCCTTCTCGAAATGCTGGCGGTATTCCTTGTAGGTGGTCGAGCCGATGCAGCGCAGCGTTCCTTGCGCCAGCGCGGGCTTCAAAAGATTGGACGCATCCATCGCGCCGCCGGATGTGGCGCCAGCCCCGATTACGGTGTGAATCTCGTCAATGAAAAGGATCGCGCCTTTGATCGATTCCAGTTCCTTTACGACCGATTTGAGGCGCTCCTCGAAATCGCCACGATAGCGCGTGCCTGCAATCAGCGCGCCCATGTCGAGCGCGAAGATCGTAGCGTTCTGCAGAACTTCGGGTACTTCTTTGCGCACGATCTTGCGTGCGAGGCCCTCAGCTATGACGGTTTTGCCCACACCGGGATCGCCGACGAACAGCGGATTGTTCTTCTGGCGGCGGCAAAGAATCTGCATCGTGCGCTCGACTTCCGCCTCGCGGCCGATGAGCGGATCGATGCGGCCAGACTTGGCCTTCTCGTTCAAATTCACGCAGTAAGCTTCGAGCGCCTCGGTTCCTTGCTTGTTCGGCTTCTCGCTGCCCTCTTCATCTTCATCAGAACCACGAGCCGTCTTTTGCTGGCTCATGCCGGGGCGTTTGGCGATGCCGTGACTGATGAAACTTACCGCATCCAGACGGTTCATGTTCTGCTGCTGCAGGAAATAGACGGCGTAGCTCTCGCGCTCTGTGAACAGCGCCACGAGCACATTTGCGCCCGTCACTTCATCGCGGCCCGAATTCTGCACGTGCAGCACAGCGCGTTGCACGACGCGCTGGAAGCCAGCCGTGGGCTTCGCGTCCTCGCCATCCTCGACGACGAGCGTGATCAATTCCTGGTCGACATAATTCTGTAGAGACTTCTTGAGTGCATCGATGTCGACATTGCAGGCTTTCATCACCTGCTGCGCATCGCCCTCTTCGGTCAGCGCAAGAAGAAGATGTTCGAGAGTCGCGTATTCGTGATGCCGGTCGCTCGCGAGTTTGATGGCACGGTGGAGAGCCTGTTCCAAACTGCGGGATAAACTTGGCATGTCGCGACTCTACTCCTTCTCCATGGTGCACTGTAAAGGATGTTGATGGCGCCGCGAAAATTCAATGACCTGCGCCACCTTTGTTTCCGCGACTTCATAAGTGAACACGCCGCAAATACCCACGCCGTGGCGATGGACATGCAGCATGATCTCGACAGCACCTTCGCGGCTCTTGTTGAAAAAACGCTCCAGAATGTGAACGACGAACTCCATCGGTGTGTAGTCGTCGTTGAGGATGAGAACCTTGTAGAGACTCGGCTTCTTGGTCTTGGGGCGTGTTTTTGTGACGATGCCGGTGCCGTTTCCGCCACCGCCGCCCTGCCCGTCATTGTCGTCGTCGTTCTTCATGCCATCGCCGATGATACGGCGCACAGTTTAACGGAAAAACCCTCTCGCGGTGCAACCGCAATATTGGGGACGTACGCGTCATGATCGTCAAAAGAATTTCGCCTGCGGTCTTGAAAATTCCGAAATTGCGAAATGCGAAAAGGCCCAGCGCTTTCGCGCCGAGCCTTTTCTGAGCCCGTTCCGCATTGGGGGGAGGAAATCGCGGAACGATCTAACTGGTAGCGCCTGACTTAGGCGGCCTTCGTGCTCTGAACGACGTCCACCCAGGCCTGGTAGCGGCCCTGAAGCGGCGCGAACGCCTCTTTCGCGGTGACGGCGAAGAGTTCGCTAAGCTTCGTCATTTCGCCGACATACTGGTCGAACGCAGACTTCGCGAAGCCAGTCTGGACTTCGAAAGCTTCATGCGCGGACTTCGAGCCGAGAACGGCCTTCGTCGCCGCGATGGAGTCTTCGATCGACAGCTTCGAGAACGCGTAGATTTCGCTGTGCAGCGTCTCGGCGCCTTTGCCGGCGGCCGTTGCTGAAGCTACATAGGCTTCCACCGTCTCTTTGCTGTAGCCGAGGGCGGCGTCGTAGTTCTTCACGGCCTTCTCAAAACCCGTCTTGAGGGCTTCCGCGCCGTTCTTGAGCGCAAATTCGATTTTCTCAGAGCCGTTGATGACCTTCTCGCCGGCTGTCTTGGACTTCGCCATTGTTTTTCTCCTGTCTAAGAGCACCCTTCGGCGGGGGCTGGCCCTGCTGCAGTGCAACATGACTTATATGCGGTGCAGCATTGGGGATGTCAAGATCTTATATTGCACTGCACCAAAAATTCACACTCCGCGAATCAACATCGCCAAATGTTACTTTTCGGACTGGGCAAGCATCTGTTAATGCTTCGTAAATGCCCGTAAATTAAGCTCAATTTCCAGCAGGGACCTTGCGGCCGGTCCCGCAATTTGGTTTTGTGGATTCGCGGGCGGGCGCAACCTTATTTGGGTGTTTGGTATGTTTGGACGGCAGCGCGCCGCGAGCGGTGCGACAGCGTGGAAATCCATTTCCGCTGCCTTCACGCTCGCGCTGAGCCTTGCCTGCCTATTCGCGCCAGGGACGGCCTATGCCCGCCATCATCACGGCGGCGGATCGGCTGCCAGCGGAAGCCTCACCGAACCGGATAAAGACGCCGCGCTCGTCGTGGACGGCGTTAGCGGTCACGTTCTGTATGCCCGCAATGCAAGCGCTGAACGGCACCCTGCATCGCTTACCAAGATGATGACGCTGTACATGCTGTTCGATGCTTTCAAGCGCGGGCAAGCGAATTTGGGCTCGATGATTCCTGTATCGGAGCACGCGTCGATCCAGCATCGCACCAAACTTTTTCTGCGGCCGGGCGACCAAATCAGCGCCGACACAGCGATCAGGGCCATTGTCGTGCTGTCAGCGAATGACGTTGCGGTCGCGATCAGCGAATTCCTCGGCGGCACCGAAGATCATTTTGGCGAGATGATGACTGCGCGCGCGCGTCAACTCGGCATGACTGGCACATTCTATCACAATGCATCCGGACTGCCGGACGATCGCCAGCTTACGACCGCCAACGATCTTGCAATTCTCGCCCGGCACCTTGCCTACGACTATCCGCAGTATTTCCACTATTTCTCGACCCCGTCCTTCGTTTATCGCGGACGTTTCTACGCGACCCATGATAATCTTATCGGCCATTACGAAGGCGCTGACGGCATGAAGACCGGATACACGGAAGCTTCCGGCTTCAATCTGGTTTCATCGGTCACGCGCAGCGGCATGCACATCATCGGTGTCGTGATGGGCGGACGCACGGCTCATCTTCGCGATATCGAAATGGTTCGGTTGCTTGACGCGACGTTCGCGCAAATCCAGCAAAATCCCGGCATGGTTTCGCGCGCGAATTTCCCATGGCAAACAATGGCGGCCAACGAAGCGTCTCCTGCCGTCGCAGGCTTTGAAGTCGGCATGCCCCACGGACAAGTACAATCCGATGACCCGGAAGATGAAGAATCCGCTGAATCTCGTGCCGATCCACAAGACGCTATCGGCAATCTGATTGCGCAGTCTGGCACACCACGTCCAAACGTTGGCACTCCGCCGCCTGCAGCCCCGCCAATGCAAGTTCATTTGCCGGCGCCTCCACAGGCGCAGCCGCGCATCGTCGCCGTAGTGAAGCCGCCTACCGCAATGCCTCAACCAAAACCCAAATTCGACCAGAAGATTGCATCGATCCAGCCCGTCCACCTCGTCCCGCCTAAAGCAAAGAGGACGCAGCCGGATGAGGGCGAAGGGGATATCGACGACAATGGTGTGCCGACGATTCAGCATTCGGCCACTTCGATGGCGCGGAATGCTGGCGGCAGCTTGCGCAACTGGACGATCCAGATCGGTGCCTTCGCTGACACCCTGCAGGCGCAAACGCAGCTCAAATCCTATGCGCAGCGTTCTGCTGACGTGCTCGCGCAAGCCCAGCGCATCGTCATTCCGTTCCAGTCGGTGGATGGCAAGACACTTTATCGCGCGCGGTTCGGCTCGTTCATCGAAGCTGAAGCGCGTGCCATCTGTGAGCGTATGACCGAACGCGGTCAGACCTGCTTCGCGGCTCTCGCCTCAGCGCGCTAGGCTTTTATTTCGACGCCGGGCAACTTCAGCGTCTTTATCAATTCGCGCACTTCCTGGCGCGCGGCGACATGGCTCATCGAAAGCGAGATGCCAATGCCAGGCTGCGGCAGATCCATCATGGTAAGTCCGTGCGGAAATAACTCGCGGAAGATTACGCGCTCACCGAAACCCGGTGCCACGCGGAAGCTGATCCGCTCTGAGAGCTTGCCGAGAACGCTCGCCATCCGGCGCTTGTTGCGCGCTTCCGAGGACGAGATGCGATTGCGCATCACAATCCAGTCTATCGGCGGTTTGCGCGCCATCAGCCGCTTCTTGCGGCACTCCCAGACGAAATCTGAATAGAGGCTTGGCTGCTTGATTTCATAGCTCTGCGCATCGACACGGGCCAGCAGATCGAAATCCACGAAGCTGTCATTCATGGGTGTGACCAACGTATCCGCCGCAGCGTGACCGATACGCGAAAGCTGGGTGTCGGAACCCGGCGTGTCGATGACTACGAAGTCGAAGTGCTTTTCGGCATCACCGAGAATGCCGGCAAATGTCTGCGCCTCTTCAGCCGCTGCAACGTCCAACGATGCATGGGTGCCCCGCGCAACGACATGCGCCTCTGGAAGAGGAATATCGGTGCCCGTGCGCTGCGCAAAAGCCATGCGGTTTTCGAGCTGTCGCGTGAGCGAACGCTGGCGGCTGTCGAGATCGATCGCGGCGACACGCTTTCCCATGCGGGCGAGCGAT
Source organism: Rhizomicrobium sp. (assembly GCA_035551875.1). Classification (GTDB taxonomy): domain Bacteria; phylum Pseudomonadota; class Alphaproteobacteria; order Micropepsales; family Micropepsaceae; genus Rhizomicrobium. The sequence goes on along the minus strand of DASZML010000054.1, from coordinate 60 downwards.
ACGGCGACATGCATCGCCGCAGTCGTTTTGCCCGAGCCACCTTTCTCGTTACCGAAAACG
>DASZML010000053.1:0-4225 GCA_035551875.1 Rhizomicrobium sp. | reverse complement strand
AGGAGGTCAAAGGCTTACAACTAGTTTTCCTATCAAAAGGAATACTTGACACCGTCACGGTCGACCTGTACATTTCCCTCATATCTCGAATTGCGCCCGCGGCTCAACCCGCGGGCTTTTTTGTGCCGAAAAGAAATCTCGCGCGGAGACGCGGAGTCGGGTTTTGTAGGAGAAAGTTGTTCGCTAGATAATTCTTCGACCGGGCTTCGCCCGGTCAAAATTTCTCTCGCACGAGTTTCCATCTCGAAACGGATAAGAACTCCGCATCTCCGCGCCTCCGCGTGAACTCATCCGCTGCGGCTCTGCGCCTCTGCGTGGGAGCCTTTTTTTGTGAGGACCATTGTGATGCTTGAACTTTGAATCCGCCCTCGCCCTGACTGGGCTTTGAACGTTTGCATGACAATCCGTGGGGAAGCCGAGATCGCACTTAAGGTGGATCGAGGACGCCGAACCGCGGGGAAGCTTGTGAGCGACCAAGTCCGCTCGCGCCCACATGGCGTCAAAGGTTGAGGGATTGCCAGCGTTTTCCGAACAGCGCTTCCGAGGGGCGCGAGAACCATGTCCGCGCTGCACCGAAAATCACGCGAATTTCGAAAGCGAAATTCAGTGTCCGAGCAGCGGAATGCCGACCGCGTGAATGACGCGCATTGCGCCGTCCGAATACGAAGCGGCAAAGTAGAAGCCGATCAAAAAGCCGAATATCGTTCCACCCACAATCTGCGGCATGTCTCCCTCCGTTTACTGAACACAAAACACAGGATGGCAGATTAAACCTTCGCGCAAAAATTCATTTGTGAAGAATAGTCCATTAAGGCATCGGCAGGCCGGTGCGCTCGTTCCAGCCCATGTAGACGATCGCGAGGGTGTCCTTGCGATATCCGGCAATAGCTTGGGTTTTATCGTCGACCACGAGCGTTTGCGGATTGGCGCTGGTCGTCGTCGGCCAGAGCGGCAGACCGGGGCCATTTGGATCGCCCGTCTTCGCGAAGTTCGTCCAGTAACTCTGGATCGTCTGCGCCATCGCTTTGTCCTTGGCGGTGGCGAAACCGGCGAGATAGCCGTCGATGGGATCGTGCGAGAAACCGTCGAAGCCGAACACGTAAACAATCTCGCCGCCATGGCCGACGCCGGACATCTTCCCTCGCAACAGATCAGCGAGGTAACGGAAATTGTAGACGTAAGCGGTGTCACCTGCCTTCGCCGCATAGTGCGCGAAGCCCTGCGCGCCCGATGCGAACAAGCCGTCGCTGAACAGGTCGCGCACGAAGGCGTCGTCATCCTTTGAACCGTTCGCGGTGTAAACGGCTTTGATGCGATCCAGATTGTCGCCGAGCGGTTTGAGCAAGCTGTCTTTCGTCATGCCGATATATTCCATCAGCGTGGTTTCATCGCTGTTGGAGCCGGCCATGTAGGTCGCGTGCGCAATCTTGCCTTCGGCGAAGAGTTTGGCGACCTGATCGGGAATGACGGTGCCATCGACCATCGGGCCGCCGGGGCCGGAATCATCCAGCGGTTCGCCTTTGACAATGTCCGCTGCGGACAGCGAACGGATTGCGGACAATGTTTTGGCGGGATCGCCCGTTTCCACACCGTGTTGGACCAGGAATGCGCCAGCAACCTTCTGGCCGTCGATATCGCTTGGCGTGGTGATGAGACCCAGACCGGATTCAGAGATCGCTTTCGAGAACAATCCGCGCGCGAGTGGCGAGACCATCAGGTCGTTGACGCTCATGCCACCGGCGGATTCGCCGAAGATAGTCACGTTCGACGCATCGCCGCCGAACGCCCCGATATTCGCCTGCACCCATTTGAGCGCAGCGATCTGATCCAGGATGCCGTAATTGCCATGCGGCTCATTCGGATGTTCCGCGGCAAGTGCCGGCAGATCCAGGAAGCCAAAAAGTCCAAGGCGATAATTCAGCGTCACGACGACGACGCCATGCCGCGCCAATTCCGCGCCGTCGTAAAGTGCGCTGGCCGATCCGCCCTCGCGAAATCCGCCGCCGTAAATCCATACCATCACCGGCAGCTTCTTCGTGGCCGCGATGTTTGGCGTCCACACATTCACGGTGAGGCAGTCTTCGCTTTCCGGCAATGGCGCACGTGGATGCGAGCCGGGCTTGCGCGGCGCCTGTAGACAGATCGCGCCGAACTTCGTCGCGTCGCGCGTCCCAGTCCACGATGCAGCCGGTTGCGGTGCACGCCAGCGCAGATCGCCGACCGGTGGCGCCGCGAACGGAATGCCCTTGAACGAGGCAATCGTTCCATCGGACACGCCCGATAGCGCGCCTTGTGGGATTGTCACGGTCGGATCGGCTAGTGCCGCGCCTGTCACAAAAATGATTAACGCCGCCGCCAGCGCGAACACACGCATATGCCCCTCCGCAATATCGTTGCCGCAACGAGACGCGATTTAAGGCGATGCCGTCAAGGCTAGATCGAAACCTGCGTGCCGAGTTCGACCACGCGATTGGGCGGCAGGCGGTAGTAGCGCGCCGGGGAATACGCATTCGACGCCAGCCATGTGTAGAGGCCGATGCGCCAAGGCTTGAGGATCGGACGGCTTGCCGGAACGAGCATTTCGCGGCCAACGAAAAATGTCGTCGTCTCCGGATCGATGACGAGACCGTAAGGCCGCGCCGCTTCAAGGCTCTTGGGAACGTCGGGATATTCGAAAAAGCCGTAATGCAGTTTCACCGCGAAGAAGCCTTTGCCGAGCTTCTCCAACTCGACGCGTTTCTTTGCATCGACAACCGGAACGTCATCGACAAGCACGCTGACCAGCACCACGCGTTCGTGCAGCAGACGATAGTGCTTGAGGCTGTGCAGCATCGGCCCCGGTGTCAGATCGGTGCGCGGCGTCAGGAACACGGCGGTACCTGCGATGCGCTGCGCATTCTTGTCGGCGCGTTCGAGAAACAGCGATATCGACATCGAACCGTCACGCAAGCGATCCAGATGCACACGCCGGCCAACGCGCCATGTGTCCATGACAACGAATACGGCTGCCGCGACGGCAAGCGGCAGCCAGCCGCCTTCGATGATCTTGAGCGTGTTGGCGGAGAGAAAGGTGAGATCGATCAGCCCGAGAATACCGAACAATCCGATGATGGCAGGCAGTTTCCAACGCCAGCGGCGATAGGCGACGACCGCAACCAGAAAGGTCGAGATCGCCATCACGCCCGTCACGGCGATTCCATAAGCGCTCGCCAGCGCGTCGGACGATTTGAAGATCAGAACGATCAGCACCACGCCGACGCAGAGCAACGCATTGATGCGGGGTACGTAGATCTGCCCCTGCTCCGTCGCTGAAGTGTGGCGCACTTCCATGCGCGGCAGCTGACCGAGCTGCACTGCTTGCTGTGTGATCGAGAACACGCCGGAGATTACGGCTTGCGATGCAATGACCGTCGCGACGGCAGCCAGGGCCACCAGCGGATAATGCGCCCAACGCGGCGCAAGTGAGTAGAACAAGTAATTCGCGGCGTGCGGGTTCACGAGCAACATGGCACCTTGGCCGAAATAATTCAGCACCAGCGCCGGCAGTGCGAAGAATATCCACGCATTGCGGATCGGATTGCGGCCGAAATGGCCCATATCGGCGTAGAGCGCCTCGCAGCCGGTTACTGCCAACACGACGGAGCCGAGTGACACGAATGCGATCCAGGGCTCGTGACGGAACAGTGCACCGGCATAACGCGGATCGAGCGCGGCCATGATGCGCGGTGCGTGCAGAATCGAGTTCAGGCCAAGAACGGCAATCACGATGAACCAGACCACCATCACCGGGCCGAACAGCGCGCCGATGCGATGCGTGCCGTGCCGCTGGATGACGAAGAGCCCGATCAGAATGACAAGCGACAGCGGCATCACCCACTCGGCGAAGGCATGGCTTTCTGCGCCGAGACCTTCCAGCGCTGATAGGACGGAGATCGCCGGCGTCAGCATGCCGTCACCGTAAAAGAGTGCGAGGCCGAGAAGCGCAACCAGTCCGATGGATGTCTTCACACGCCGCGAAAGTCCGGTGACCCGATGCGCCAATGTCGCAAGCGCCAATACGCCGCCTTCGCCGTCATTGTCGGCACGCATGATGAAGATGACGTATTTTACGGTCACCACGATGATGAGCGCCCAGAAGATAAGTGAGAGCACACCCATCACGGCGATCACCCCGGGCATCGCGCCGCCTGCCGCCAGCGCGGACTGTTTCATCGCATTAAGCGGG
>DASZML010000052.1:0-7591 GCA_035551875.1 Rhizomicrobium sp. | reverse complement strand
CATGGCCGTGAAGTCGCTCTAGTTGGCCGCTCGATGCACCGCATCACCGGCGCAGCGCGCGAAACCGGTTACATGAAACACTTTCCAAGGCTTATCCACGAGGAGGAAGCGGCGCAGCTTCCATCGGACCGGGTGCTGTATCTCTGCACAGGAAGCCAGGGCGAGCCGCGCGCGGCGCTCGCGCGCATCGCCCGCGGCGATCATCCGAATGTGCAACTTGGCGCTGGCGATGCCGTGATCTTCTCGTCGCGCATCATTCCCGGCAATGACATTGCCATCCATGAATTGCACAATCAGCTTTCCGAGCTTGGAGTTGAAGTTCTGACCGTCGAGGATCACTTCGTCCACGTCTCTGGTCATCCGTGCCGCGAAGAGCTGGCAGAGATGTACCGGCTTATCCGTCCGCAGATCGCGGTGCCGGTGCATGGCGAAGTCCGCCATATGGCGGAGCATGCTCGGCTCGCGCGGTCGCTACAGGTTCCACAAGCTGTTGTTGTCGAGAACGGACACATGCTCCGTCTCGCGCCGGGTCGCGCGCAGGTGATCGACGAAGTTCCTGCCGGCCGCATCTACATGGATGGCCGCGTTATGACCGAAGCGGGCGAGGGCCTCACGCGCAATCGTCGGGCGTTGGCGTTTGCAGGTTTCATCGGAATCTCGGTGGCGCTCGACAAGCGTGGCCGTGTCGCCAGCGATCCGGCCTATTTCTTCGAAGGCGTGCCCGAAAGCGTGCAGGAGCCGGTACGCAATGCCGCCGAGGAAACCTTACGCCGTTTCAATCCGAAGAAGGGCGACGACGATGGCCTTCGCGAACAGGTGCGTCGCGCCGCGCGCCGTGCCGCAAACGACGCCTGGGGCAAAAAGCCCATCACGAAAGTGGAGATTGTTTGGGTTTGACCGTCGCGCGCGTGGCTTTAGAATTGGTTTAGCGCAACTGGAGCATTGAGATGATCGGCCGTTTGAATCATGTCGCCATCGCGACGAAAGACATCAAGAAAGCTGCCGCGGTGTATCGCGACACGCTCGGCGGAAAAGTCTCCGGCGAAGTGCCGCAACCGGATCATGGCGTGACGACCGTGTTTGTCGATCTCGGCAATACCAAAATCGAATTGCTGGAACCGCTCGGTGATAATTCTCCGATCGCAAAATTCCTTGAGAAGAATCCTAATGGCGGCATGCACCATGTCTGCTACGAAGTGAACGACATCTACGCCGCGCGCGACCAGATGAAGAAAATGGGCGCGACCATCACTGGCACGGGCGAGCCGCGTATTGGCGCGCATGGCAAGCCGGTGATCTTCCTGCATCCGAAAGATTTTGTTGGCACGCTTGTGGAACTGGAGCAGGCGTGATCATCGCCATGCTGATGAGTCCGGTTCATCTGGCGGTGCTCGTCAGCGCGTTCGCGATTGTCTGGTTTCTGGCGCTGTTCTGTCTGATCCCGGTGGGCCTGGGTGAAGTCGACCCGGAAACCGGCGCACCGATCTCGCCGATGCTGGGCCGCAAGGCGCTCATCGCGCTCGGTATCGCGAGTGTTCTGTGGATCGCGTTTTACGCCGCGATCAAAACCGGCTTGCTCCAGCTCTAGCAAACGGCCGAAAACACGAAAGGCCGGGTTGCCCCGGCCCAATCGCAATTTCCTCCGCGAACTTGGCCGTTCCGGCTGTCCGGCTATTTGTGGCCGGTTTGATACCGGCATTCTGGCGCCTTGTCAGCAATGGTTCGGCTTTTTTTGCGATGGCCGGACAGGCAAGAGGCATTATTTCTGATACATTCGGGCAATTGGGGGCGCGGGGTAATCGAGATTCCGTAGCTTGACTTGAGAGCCGCCGCACGCGGAGGTTTCTCCAACAAAAACGGGTCTGGTGGATGCGTAAAATCCTTCTGGCGGTGATGTTTGCGCTTTGCGCTGGACCGGCATTTGCTGCCCACGGCAACGCGGCGTGGCGCATCACGAAAGATCACTGGACTCAAGCCGACGAAGAAGGTTTCGGCCGCTTCGTCCAGGCCATCGGCGAGACGAATTGTTCGTCGTCCGAAAGCTGCCTGCGGAACCCGGCCAATCCCTACCGCAACACCGATCAAGCGTTCGTCGACATCGACGTCGATTGCGCCAAGTTGCCCTATCTGCTGCGGAGTTATTACGCGTGGAAGAACGGCCTGCCATTCAGTTTCACCAACGCGGTGTCAGGCGAGGGCGGCGATCTGCGCTTCACCAAGACTGCCAACCGAGCCGTCTCGCGTCATGACTTCGTCGATACTGGTGGTGGTATCAATGGGCCGCAGGCGATCCGCGAGACTCTCGAAAGTGTTTTCTCCGGTACGTATCGAACCGATGCGTCGGAGAAGAAGGGCATCCTGTCGGACTTCTACGCACCGGCGCTGCAGCCCAAAACAATCCGCGCCGGATCGATTGTTTATGACGTGAACGGGCATGTCGGCATTGTCTACAAGGTCGATGACGATGGCCGCGTGTACTACATGGATGCGCACCCCGATTACACGATCACACGCAGCGTCTATGGCGCACAGTTTGGTCAAAGTCCTGCGCGGCTCGGTGGCGGCTTCAAGAATTGGAGGCCGTTCAAGCTTGTCGGCGCGCATCGCGATGGTGCCGGACATCTGCTTGGTGGGCACATGGTCTATGCCGAGAACGATCAAATTCCCGATTACTCGCTTATTCAATACACCGGCACAGAGCCCAATCCGTCTGGCGACGTGAAGAAGGCCAAGTTCAAATTCAACGGCATTCCGCTGGGCTTCTACGAGTACGCGCGCGTCGCGATCTCCGGCGGCAAGATGGACTACAACCCGATCTACGAATTGCGTCAGACCATGGAAACGATGTGCAACGATCTGGGCGATCGCGCGCAATACGTCGATCTCGCGATCAAGGACGGCATCGCGAACAAGGAACATCCCGCGCGCCTGCCCAACAACATCTATGGCTCCGACAATGTCGAGTGGGAAACGTACGCGACGCCGTCACGCGATGCGCGCATCAAGGCAGCCGCGGCGCAGTTCTATAAAGACATGGGGGAGATGATCGGCCTTTGGATCAAGCGCGATCCGCGTATCGTTTATGACGGCCAGTTCCTCAAGCAGGATTTGGCGGCGGCTTACGCCGAGGAATCGCAGAAGTGCACCATTACCTATCTGAGCTCCGGCAAGCGTCCGGTGCCGATGACCTATGACGATATGATGCATCGGCTCTTCCTGCTTTCTTTCGATCCCTATCAGTGCATCGAAATGCGCTGGGGCGCGCAGGGCGATGAGCGCGCAAACTGTCCGGACGGCAAGGACAAGGGCCGCTGGTATTCGGCGGAGCAACGCCTGCGCAATCAACCAGACCGCACATACGATGCGCAGATGAGCTTCAATATCGAAGAGCTGAACAAGCACGTGAGCGCTTCGGGCATCGACACGCCGCCGCCTGTGGACGTGAAATCGTTGATTGACGCGATGGGCGATCAGGTGGCGCTGCAGCCCATGGCGCCGGTGGGCCGCTAGCCCCGCACAACGCATTCTTATCTGTGATGCATCAGAAGCGGCAGCAGGATGAAGGCCGAGCCGTCGGCCATCCAGTGCGCGATGATGTTGGGCCATAGATTACGCCGCCACATAAACAGTAGCGTAAGAACCAGTCCGCCATACGCGGCGATAATGACCTGTCCCCAGCCCCATGACGACAGATGCGCCATGGTGAACAGCACCCATGTGATAAATCCGGCCAGTAACGCGCTGCCGGACCATTCGTTGAGCCGCTCGTATCCGTAACCGCGAAACGCTGTTTCTTCCACTACTGCGGCACGCGTGACATTGAGGATGCGAAACCACAGCGGGGCCGCCACCACGGTCTGCAGTTGGCGATCCACGCTGATGTGCATCGCGGGCAGAACGAATTGGAAGATGATGCCCGTCCCCATGAAGATCGCGATGCCCGCGATAACGCCCAGAACGATGTCCCACACGCCGGGCATGCGGAACCCAATGGACGACAGCGGCAAGCGTTCGACGAACATCACATAGGCGATGATGGCGATGAACAGGGCCCACCAGAGAACGTCACCGCCGATAAGAGGCCCGAAGCCGCTATAAGCGCGGCCCAGATCGCCGAGGTGGCAGAAGGGCAATCCCAAAGCGAGAAGCAGCCCAACGATGATTTGCAATCGGCGTGCGATGGTCATGCGGCCTTCCTGATGGGATCGTGCATAGGACGCGGGGTAAATCTACACCCGATCAAGGGGGTTTGCCCTCAAGCGGCGCTTTCCCCTATGAAGGTGCGCCGCAGCAAATCAACTGGAATCGCCTGAACCATGCGCCTGTCACGCTATTTCCTGCCGCTCCTCAAAGAGACGCCGTCCGAGGCGCAAATCGTTTCGCATCGTTTGATGCTGCGCTCGGGCATGCTGCGACAGGAAGCGGCGGGCATCTATGCGTGGCTGCCACTGGGTTTCCGCGTGCTGCAGAAGATCGAGCAGATCGTGCGCGAGGAAATGAACCGCGCCGGCGCAATCGAAAGGCTCATGCCGACCTTGCAGCCATCCGAACTCTGGAAAGAAACCGGCCGCTACGATGCCTATGGCCCTGAGATGCTGCGCATCAAGGACCGGCACGAGCGCGAAATGCTCTACGGCCCGACCAACGAGGACATGATCACGGAAATCTTCCGCGCCTATGTGAAGAGTTACAAAGCGCTGCCGATGAACTTGTATCACGTTCAGTGGAAATTCCGCGACGAAGTGCGTCCGCGTTTCGGCGTGATGCGCGGGCGCGAATTTCTGATGAAGGATGCGTATTCGTTCGACATAGACGAGGCCGGCGCCCGTCGATCTTATAACAAGATGTATGTCGCATATTTGCGCACGTTCTCGCGGATGGGTTTGAAGACGATCCCGATGCGCGCGGAAACGGGTCCCATCGGCGGCGACCTCAGCCACGAGTTCATCGTGCTGGCGGAGACGGGGGAAAGTCAGGTCTATTGCCACAAGGATCTGATCGACATGCCGGTGCCCGGCGCGGATGTCGATTTCGATTCCGATCTATCGCCCGTCGTGCAGCAACGCACCGATCTTTATGCAGCGACTTCGGACGTTCACGACGAGGAGCGTTTCGAGAAGGAAGTGCCGGAAGACAAGCGCGTCGTCGCGCGCGGCATCGAAGTGGGGCAGGTCTTCTATTTCGGCACCAAATACTCCGTGCCGATGAAGGCGCTTGTCACCGGACCGGATGGCAAGGATGTGCCGATTCACGGTGGCTCGTACGGCGTGGGCGTGTCGCGTCTTGTCGGCGCGATTGTGGAAGCCTGTCATGACGACGCCGGTATCGTTTGGCCCGAACCTGTCGCGCCTTTCGATATCGCGCTGATCAATCTGAAGAGCGGCGACGCGAAGACCGATGCGGCTTGCGAAGATCTCTATTCCAAACTCACCAAAGCCGGGCGCGACGTTCTCTATGACGACCGCGATGAGCGGCCTGGCGCGAAGTTCGCCAGCGCCGATCTCATCGGACTTCCCTGGCAGCTTGTCATCGGACCGCGCGGTCTCGAAAAAGGCATGGTCGAGGTCAAGAACCGTGCGACCGGTGCGAAAGAAGAACTCTCGATGGACGCCGTTCTAAACAGGTTTGCCAAATCCTGATGGCGGAAATACCGGAAACATCCGCAAGCGCGACGCCACCGTTCGCGGCGTTCGAGTGGATGATCGCGTGGCGCTATCTGCGCGCCAAACGCAAAGAGAGCTTTGTTTCGGTCATAGCCGGATTTTCGCTGGTCGGCATCGCGCTTGGCGTCGCCACGCTCATCATTGTTATGGCGGTGATGAACGGTTTTAGGCACGAGCTTCTTTCGCGCATTCTTGGGCTCAACGGTCACGTCATCGTGCAGAGTTATGGCGGCGAGTTGATGAACTATGACGCGCTGGCCGCCAAGGTGCGCAACGTGCCCGGTGTTGCGCGCGTGGCGCCGATCGTCGACGGGCAGGTGATGGCCTCGTCAAATGGCGTTACGACGGGTGTGCTGGTGCGCGGCATGCGCCAGCGGGATCTGAAAACACAGACCACGGTCTCCAACTCCCTCTCCGAAGGTGCGCTGGCACGGTTCACCGGCGGCAGCGATGTCATCATCGGCAGTCGCCTCGCCGATAAGCTGCGTGTGCCGATTGGCGGAACGATCACGTTGATCGCGCCGCATGGCGATGTCACTCCGTTCGGCACCACGCCGCGCATCAAGACTTACCGCGTCGCGGGCACGTTCGATATCGGCATGAGCGAGTACGATTCGACATTCATTTTCATGCCGCTGGAAGAAGCGCAGCTTTATTTCAATTTGGATCGCGGTGTGAGCGCCCTTGAAGTGATGGTGAAATCGCCCGACCAGGTGAAAAACATGGTCGCGCCGATCAGCGAAGTGGCCGGGCCTTACACGCGCGTGTTGAGCTGGCAGGATACAAACGGTTCGCTCGTCGGCGCGCTGGCGGTGGAGAAGAACGTGATGTTTCTCATCCTCACCATGATCATTCTGGTGGCGGCGCTGAACATCGTGTCCGGCCTCATTATGCTCGTGAAGGACAAGTCGGCGGACATCGCGATCCTGCGGACGATGGGCGCGACGCGTGGCGCGATCATGCGCGTGTTTTTGATCGCGGGCGCGAGCATCGGCGTGGTCGGCACGCTGTTGGGCTTCATTATCGGCGTGGTGTTCTGCGCAAATATCGAAAATATCCGGCAGTTCCTGTCGTCGCTGACGGGGACGACGCTGTTCAATCCGGAAATCTATTTCCTGTCGAAGATGCCGGCGGAGATGGATCCGCAGGAAGTCGCTGCCGTCGTGCTCATGGCGCTGGCGCTGTCGCTGCTGGCGACACTCTATCCATCATGGCGCGCGGCGCGGCTTGATCCAGTGGAGGCGCTGCGTTATGAGTGACGCGCTCACACAAGCCGCGCTGCGCCTGCAGAACGTCTCGCGCGCATACACGCAGGGCGAAAACACGCTCGACGTCTTTCACAATCTGGCGCTGGCGCTTCGGCCTGGCGAGGTGGTAGCGCTGGTGGGACCATCCGGTATCGGAAAATCGTCGCTGCTGCACATGGCGGGGCTTCTCGAAGCGCCGAGCGAGGGCGAAATCTATATCTCAGGTTCGGCCGCCTCGAAGCTCGACGACGCCGCGCGCACGCGCATCCGCCGCGACATGATCGGCTTCGTCTATCAGGCGCATCATTTGTTGCCGGAGTTCACGGCGCTGGAAAATGTGATGCTGCCGCAACGCATCGCAGGCAAATCGCGCGCGGCGGCGGAAGCCAATGCGAAGCGTCTGCTGGAACAGCTCGGCCTCGGCGCGCGTCTCACGCATCGCCCGTCGCAACTCTCCGGTGGCGAGCAACAGCGCGTGGCGATCGCCCGCGCTCTCGCCAACAATCCCAAAATCCTTCTTGCCGACGAGCCGACCGGCAATCTCGACCCGCGCACATCCGGTGGCGTGTTCGACGCGCTGGTGCAGCTCGTGCGCGCGGAAGGACTGGCTGCGCTGATCGCCACGCACAATCTCGAAGTCGCGGCCAAGATGGACCGTGCGCTGATCATGCACGAAGGCAA
>DASZML010000051.1:0-4912 GCA_035551875.1 Rhizomicrobium sp. | reverse complement strand
CCACACGCGTCTCAAAAACATCGGCGGTATCAAGCCCCCGCGCGAATTCGTATTCATGGACCGCGCGGCGATTGGTTTGGGCGGCGCGCTCATCCGGCTCGGCGCACAGCTCAACTTCCACAAATTGTTCGAAGAAGAGATCGCGGATTTTGATGTCGCTGCGCTCGAAAAGCGCCAACGCGCGGCGTTTAAGCAAGCGGGTGTACCGCTACCAAGCTAGCCGTCGCCTTCGACAAGCTCCGGGCGACGACCTAAAGCTGCGTCGATCAAATTCCTCATCCTGAGCCGCATCAGGCAAGATGATGCCATCGACGTCATCCGCTATCACGATGGCGTTCGCGATTCTCGCGCCGTCGCGCATTGTCATCCGCACGGGCGCTGGCTGGAGTGGCTCGAGGATTAGGGAGAAAGCGGCAAAATCGCGCTTGCTATTCGCCTCTCGCACCGCACAATTCTCCCATGACCGACGATCTCCTCGACGAAGACCGGCCGCAAATCCCGGCGGATTTTCAGCGCATGGATTGGTTTCGCGGTTTCGGCCGCCAGATCGGTCCGCTCTATGAGCGCATCGGACCCGGCGAGGATTACACGCGCGCGTTTCTTGTTTGCGAGCATCACACCAACGGCATGAAGAATTGTCACGGCGGCATGTTGATGGCTTTTGCGGATACTGCGTTCGGTCACGCAGTCTCGATGCGCGCGCGCGATCATTATTGGGTGACGATCCGTTTGCTCACCGATTTTCTTTCGGCCGCGAAACTCGGCGATTGGGTGGAAGGCACCGGTGAAGTCGTCGGTGTCGATGACGATGTCTACACGGTGAAGGGCCGCATCTGGTGTGGCGACCGCACCGTGATGACCGGAACTGGAATCTTTAAGACGCTCGGCAAGCGTCCACCACGCAAATAATCCGATGGCCAATCAGAACGAACGCGCGGCACAGATCGCTGCTTACATGGCGAGCGAAGGTCCGCTCACGCAATTCGATGGTGCCGTTCCACCCGCGCCGGAATGGTTCTCGCGCACGGTTGCCATCGAACCGGAAAGCGCGTTCGTCACCGTCGAAGGCGCGAAGATCCACTATCTGCGCTGGGGTGATCGCAACAAGCCGGGGTTGCTGCTGGTGCATGGCAACGCGGCGCATGCCTATTGGTGGAGCTTCATTGCGCCCTTTCTCGCGAACGACTACAACGTCGCCGCGCTGGATTTTTCCGGCATGGGCGATTCCGACTGGCGCAAATCTTATTCGGCGGAGGTGTTCAGCGAAGAACAGCTGGCGGTGTGCGAAGCTGCCGGGATGTTTGTGCCGAGCGAACCGCCGGTAATCGTCGCGCACTCTTTCGGCGGTTTCATCACCATGTTCACCGGCGCGAAATACGGCGACCGTCTTGCGGGGACAGTGATCGTGGATTCGCCGGTCAATCCGCCGGGACGTCCGGGCGGGCCGCCGCATCGCACTTTCCGGCCCCACAATATCTATCCTGATATGCCGAAAGCATTGGCCCGCTTTCGGCTGATGCCGCCGCAGACTTGCGACAATCTCTACATCGTCGATTGGGTCGCCCGCCGTTCGCTCAAGCAAGTCGATGGCGGTTTCACCTGGAAATTCGATCCGTACATCTGGCAGGACTTTTCCATCGGCGATACCGCCGCGCGCCTGCGCGACACCAAATGCCGCATCGCAATCTTCCGTGGTGCAGAGTCCGTGCTGATGCCGCCGGAGATCGGCGAGTACATGTTCAACCTTCTGGGCCGCGCCGCGCCGGTCGTGACGATCCCCGAGGCCAAACATCATGTGATGCTCGATCAGCCGCTTGCGCTGGTCTCGGCGCTTAACGCGCTGCTCGCCGATTGGGATCATTCCACACCGAACCGGCGCAGCCGCAGATAATTTATTCCGGGAAGCGATTGGCGAGTTTCAGTAGGATGTCTGCGTGACAACGCTGATCCGGCGCGCACCAGCACGCAAGGTTCTTGCCACGCAGCGGCGCGGGATCAAGTCTCAAGATCGCGTATCGCTCAAACAATGCCATCGCCTTGGCACGACCCAATTCTTGCACCTTGTATGGATTGCCCCATCGCGAAGGCCGCGAAACGTTCACGGCATCGAGGCCATTTGTTTTTCGCGACAGCGATTGAAGGTTGAACCCGGCCTTGCGCGACAGGCGTAAGCGGACCGGCTCACTTCTCTTTCGCAAACGTCTTCGCTCCGGCTTTCACAAGCGCCAACGCAGCTTTCGCGTCGCAATCGCCGATCGGCGTGAATTTCTTGTTCGCGAGCCGATTGTACTGGATGAAGAATTCCTTGATCTCATGCAGAAGGCCGGATCGCAGGTCGGCCAATACCTTTACATCCGACAATGTGCGCGAATCTTTCGCCACGGCGATGAAGCGATCGTTGCGAAGAGGTTTTTCGCCTTTCTCCTTCTGCTCCGCCTTGATGCAGCCGAGCAATCGAACACTGACGACGCATCCGGTAACCGCCGGAAAATCCATGAGCACGAGAATGTCGAGGGGATCGCCATCCTCGCCTTTGGTGGATGGGATGAATCCGAAGTCGAATGGGAACGTCATTCCCTGTGGCAAAGTCTTGGCCAATTCAAAGCAGCCATAGTCCGGATTGTAGTCGTACTTGTTCGGGCTCCCTTTGGGCGTCTCGACCACCGCGCGAAGGCCGTCGTCGTCGAAAACGGGCAATTGTGAGAGCAGTTTCAGATGAGCCATGTCGCACAACGGAACGCGGGTTGCGCAGGAACGTTGCAGTTCCATGAGTTGCATCGCGCGATCTGAGCAAATGTTCCCCGGATAGAGGTGGTGGATGGAACAGTTTCTTCTGGATATTTTCGGCGTCCAAAACCACTTAACGACAGCGCAGGAAGCGGCCAGAGCCGTCCTGATCTTCTTTTACGGTCTCACCCTGCTTCGCCTGAGTGGTCCGCGATTGTTTGGACACTGGTCGGCGATCGATATCGTCATATCGATCATGGTCGGTTCCGCGTTGGCGCGGGCGATGACCGGAAGCGCGCCGTTGGTCGGAACGATGGTCGCCGCTGCGGTGATGGCGGCCTTGCACGTTGCTTTGTCTCATTGCGTTGCGCGCAATGGAACGTTGGCACGTATTTTCGAGGGTCAGGCCGTGCAGTTGATCGATCACGGCCGCATCGATCACGTGACGCGCAAACGAAATAAGATATCGAACGCCGATTTGCGCGAGGCCCTGCGCGAACACGGGATCGATGGCGAAGCCAAAGCGGAAAATGTGAAGGCGATGATGCTCGAGCCGAGCGGCAAACTGAGCGTCGTCAAGATCGATCCCTGCAAAAAGGATATCGATTGAAAGCGGCAAACAT
Organism: Rhizomicrobium sp.; assembly: GCA_035551875.1. Taxonomy (GTDB): domain Bacteria; phylum Pseudomonadota; class Alphaproteobacteria; order Micropepsales; family Micropepsaceae; genus Rhizomicrobium. Next base: position 1,562 of record DASZML010000051.1, on the reverse strand, counting down.
GAGCGGAACATGTATCGATGCCAAGCTGATAGAAGCAGCAAGCGCGGCCGCGAAGATTCTGCGCGCCCGCAGGTTCACGGTCGTAACCGCCGAATCGTGCACTGCCGGTCTGATCGCCGCCGCGCTGTCTCAAGTCGAAGACGCATCGGAGGTGCTGCACGGCAGCTTTGTCGTCTACACCAAGGAGAACAAGGCCAAGGCCCTCGGCGTGGACCGCAAAATTCTTTCCGAAAATAGTGCCGTTTGCGCGGAAGTTGCGGAACAACTGGCATGCGGCGCGTTGGAGCGATCGCCGGCGGACATATCGCTGGCCGTCACCGGCGTTCTTGGTCCTGATCCGGACGAGGACGGCAATCCGGTCGGTCTTGTTTACTTCGCCGTCTGCTCACGCGGTGCAAAGCCAATCGTCACCAAAAAGAATTATGAAAAGGACGATCCCGACCGGCTCCGCCATAAGGTAACGCTAGATGGTCTGGAACGGTTGTCAGGTGTTGCTCGGTAACAATCACCTCCCCTTGAGGGGGAGGTGATTGGGCGAGTTTGCTCGCATTCAATCGCACAAGCGTGCTGGAATTGTCAGGAGATGTCGCGCCAATTGGGCGCGCTGTTAGGCCGAGAATACCGCCTCTTTCGCGCCATCGCGTCGCGGTTGCCGGAGGGGGCGTCTTTGTTATAGTCCGGCCCGCTTCAGGCAGGCGAATCTCAAGGATTTTCAAATGGCAGACCACGGCGATTACCAGCGCGGATCGATGGATATCCGCGAGCATGTCCAGAGCTGGGGCGGATTCACGAAATTCGTGAAGTGGTCGATCATCGTGCTTGTGCTCCTCATGATTTTCCTCGCCGTCTTCCGCACCCAGGGCTGATCGAAAGCCGATGAAGCTCGCCATCCTGAAGGATCGCCGCGCGGGCGAAACGCGCGTTGCCGCTACGCCGGAATCGGTCAAGAAGCTGAAGGGCCTCGGCCTGGACGTGATCGTGGAATCGGGCGCAGGCATTGGCGCGAAGATTTCCGACAATGATTATATCGCCGCCGGTGCGGTGGTGTCGCCCGATGCGGTGTCGATGCTGTGCGAAGCGGACATCGTGCTCAAAGTGCGCGGTCCGGAAGCCAACGAAATTTCGGCGATGAAGAAGGGTGCGGTGTATGCCTCACTGCTCGCGCCGTATTCCGAGAAAGAACCGATCCAGCAACTCGCAGCGCAAGGCGTGAATGCGTTCGCGATGGAATTCATCCCGCGCATTTCCCGCGCGCAGGCGATGGACGTGTTGTCGTCGCAAGCGAACCTCGCCGGATACAAGGCGGTGATCGACGCCGCCGCGCATTACGGCCGCGCGATGCCGATGATGATGACGGCGGCGGGCACCATCGCTCCGGCGCGCGTCTTTATCATGGGCGTCGGCGTTGCAGGTTTGCAGGCGATCGCGACTGCACGGCGTCTCGGCGCCATCGTGACGGCGACGGATGTGCGCCCGGCGACGAAGGAACAAGTGGTTTCGCTTGGCGCGACTTTCGTTGCTGTCGAGGACGAAGAGTTCAAACAGGCCGAAACCGCTACCGG